>CAZAMW010000001.1:0-21483 GCA_964486265.1 uncultured Nitrosopumilales archaeon
GCCGAGGTAGAGCGAGCCGCGTCGAGATATTTCCGCTCGCCGGTTACCTGGTACGCTTGCGCGAGAGCGGAGATGGCCAGTCCGTTCCACGAGGAAATGACCTTGTCATCTACTGCGGGCTTCGACCTCTTCGACCTGGCCTCCAGTAGCGTCATCTTCGCGTCTGCTATGACCCTCTCGGCGACTTTCAGGTCGATTCCCGACTTCAGGGCCGCGCGCTCAAGAGGATTCTTTATGTGAAGTATCGAGCGGCCACCCTCGAAGTTGCCCTCCGGAGTGACGCCGAAGAACTCGCATACCAACTTGGAGTTGTCGTTGCCCACCGCCTGCGTGATCTCGTTCGGAGTCCAAGTGTAGTAGTACCCCTCTCCGTCCGGGGTGTCGGCATCCTGGGCCGAGTAGAAGCCACCCTCGGGGCTGCGCATCTCTTGAAGCATCCATTCCAGAGTGTCGGACGCAGTCTCCAGCATTGACCTGTCCCCTGTCACCTGATAGGTCTCTAGGTAGACGCGTGCCAGTTGTGCGTTGTCGTAGAGCATCTTTTCGAAGTGTGGCACCAGCCAGAACCTATCTGTCGAGTACCTGTGGAATCCGCCTCCCACATGGTCGTGAATTCCACCGGCCGACATCGACTGGAGAGTCTTTTTGACAGCCTTCAGCGCGGGTTCTTTGCGGCTCCTTCGGTAGTAGCGGAGAAGGAACTCCACAAACGTGGGAAGGGGGAACTTTGGAGCCGAACTGAAGCCACCATACTGTTCGTCAAGGACGGAGACGATTTGTGCGTATGCGTCGTCGAGCAGCGATCTGGGTAGAGTGTCCCTCGGTTGCAGGACGTAGCTCTGCTGAAGACTCTTGATGAGCTCGTCAGAGTCCCGGATTATTTCGTCTCTCTTGTTTATCCATAGGTCTGAGATGAACTCGAGCACCTGCACGAATCCGGGAATCCCATGTCTTGGGACCGGTGGAAAGTATGTCCCGCCATAGAAGGGCTTCAGGTCCGGCGTCAAGAACACCGAAAGTGGCCATCCGCCTTGCCCGTGCATCGCCATGATGGCGCGCATGTAGATTTCGTCCAGGTCGGGTCTTTCCTCTCTATCGACCTTTATCGACACGAACTTCTCGTTGAGAATCTTGGCTATCTGGTCATTCTCGAACGACTCATGCTCCATGACGTGACACCAGTGGCAGGTCGAGTATCCTATGCTGAGGAAGATTGGCTTGTTCTCGGACTTGGACTTCTGGAGCGCTTCAGGACCCCACGGATACCACGCGACCGGATTGTATGCGTGTTGCAGGAGGTATGGACTCTTCTCTCCAGCGAGGCGATTCGGTCTTATCTCAGCGGTCATCTTGGACCGAGGTTCGGTCTTCGCCTCGGATTTAAGCATAGGTTGATTGCTTCTTCAGCCGAGGTATTCCGAGAGGCTCCCCGGAGTTATCTTGTCAAGTGCTCTTTCTCTCGCCCTGTAGTCCGGGCATAGCTGCGCGAGGTATCCCTTGAACGCAGAGGAATGGTTGAACTCCCTGAGATGAGCCAGTTCGTGCATCATAACGTACTCTCTCAGCGGTTCTGGAAGGGCTATCAGCTGCCAGCTGAAAGACAGCCGACCGTTCTTGGTACAGTAGCCCCAGTTCTTCATCTGCCTGACATCGACCCTCTTGTACTTGAGGCGAGGGCCAGCAGAAAGCTTCGCCAGCTTTTCGACGACATATCTGGAGGTCTCCCGGACGAACCATCTCCGAATCAGCTCAAGGATCCGGGCTCTCTCGCTGGTGCGTATGACCACCCGGTTCCTCTCGACCTCGGGTACAAGTTCTTCCCTTTCTACTGAGCGTTCGAAGACTATCGAAAGCCTCTGTCCGTCGTACATCACCGTCTCCTCATCGAGAATCTTGGGATTGGCTATCAGTTGCTGAAAGTGCTTTAGTATCCAGCCCTCCCTGCTCCTTATCGCGGAACGGACGTCGACGGCGCGCCCTCTGGGTAGGATAACCTCGAGCTTCGCGTCGCTTCGGAACCTGAAGTACGTGTATCGAGTGCTCTTGCCTCTCAGTACGGAGTATTCTATCCGATGCGGTCCTATATCGATGAAGGGCAGTGCGACCGTCCGGTATAGATGGTCTCATAACTAACTATCGGCTCACAAGAATCGTTTTAGCCCACTAGTTCGACCGGATTCCATCGTGTCAGCGGACGAGATGCGCGAGGTGCTCCTGTCAGCAGCCATAGCGCGAAAGACAGTCACTTATGGAGAGCTGATGGCTCGATTCGGTCTCGCCAGAGGCGAGTTTGGAAGGACGGTCGTGGGTATGCTCAGCGACGTCGACAAACGCGAGTCGGGCGCTGGGGCGCCGGGATTCGCTGCAATCGTAGTGCGGAAGGATACGGGCTTTCCGGGAGGCGGGTTCTTCTGCTGGGACGACGTCCCGCCAGAGCTCAGGAGACCGCCAGACAAGTGCCAAGACCCGAAGCTATCTGAGGCCGAGAAGACCTACGTAAAGGGGCTACAGGAAAACATTTGGCGGTACTACGCCGCTCAGGCGACGGCCTGATCCGGAACGTCGAGGCGTCTTTCGACGAAGCGCCAGAAAGTCCGCATCCCGTCACCCATCCTCTTCATCTCGTACATGGATTGCACCTGCATGGTGTAGTGCCATGTAAGAAAGCGAATATCCACCCTGTCCTTCACCGGCACGAAGACGTTTGGGTCCCGGTAGAAGCGTCTGAACCATCTGCGGCACCTGTAACAGTAGTAGTAGTCCCACTCAGAAGACGCGTACAGCTGCTCAGCCGTCCTTGTATCCGTCGCGCTCGAACAAAAGACGCAGGGGGAATCCGCGCACGCCCCGAAGCCGGAGGCGTCATCGGGTGCGCTGGCAGACCAGTCTCGTTTCTCCGCCCAGCCGCTGTCGGAGGTCAACCTCGTGACAATTGTGAACCGGTAATATTTGAATCTAGGACAATCGGGCTGCACTGACGCTCGAAGGGCAGGCATAATCATTTATCGGGGACATGATTATACTCGGGCGAAATTGGCAAGGAAGGGAGCTGAAGTATCATCAGGTTCCGACAACCTCCGCAAATCCCTACTCTCGGTCGGAGCAGACAAGAGTAGCGTCGAAAAACTAGTCTCGAGCAAGAGCTTGAACGATATCGTCATTCCAATATACTGGAAGGACGGACTCGTGTCGAGTTCTCGACCGTTCTCGCTGGTCAAGCTCCCTGAGTTCCTGAAGAGCTTCGGAAAGGAATTCCCTGACGGGCAGGTGCGCTGGGACCAGGATTACGAGAGCAACAACGCGGCGTCAGGAGACATCGCGTTACGCGTCTACTTCAACTATCAGGAGGACGACCAAGGCGACCACTGGTCACCTCCTCCGACCCTCCTAGAAGAGGAGAGCTACCACAGGATGTTGGCGTCAGGCGAGTTCAAAGGCAAGAAGCCGGTCTCTGCTTCGAAGGTAATTCACGGGAGGTAGGCAACTAGTACTTTCTCGAGACGAGAAAGTCTGAGAGGTCGATGAGCTTCTTTCGGGCGGCGCCTATCTCGACCGAATCGAGTATGCTCCCTGCATTACGGGCGTATCGGGCAGAGGTCGCTCGAGCGTACTCGATCGATTCGTGCTCCTCAAGCAGCCGCCTCACCCTATCGACCTCCGATTCGCTGAAAGGATCTTTCTTGCTGAAGAGCGCCCTCAGGAAAGCCCGGTCCGCGTCGGATGACTTTTCGATGACGTGGATGAGGACGACGTTCTTCTTGCCGCCGCGTATGTCGGCGAAGACTGGCTTGCCGAGCGTCTGTTCGTCGCCCATGATGTCGAGAAGGTCGTCCTGCACCTGGTATGCCATCCCCAGCCACTCTCCGTAGCCGTATGCGGCAACGAGCATCTCCTCTTTTTCGAGACCTCCGCCGACCACGACCCCGCTCGCTGACGACGCCCCGATAAGGGCTCCCGTCTTCATGCGGATCATGTACTCGTAGTCGCGCTGGTCCACGTCGTCTCGCTGGGCCATCTCCAAGTCCAGGAACTCACCCATTATCGTGGCGCCGAATGAATCACCCAGCAGCTCGAAGAGCTTCCTCAGGACGAGGCCGCCGGACTCCTGGAGGCCGTATTCTGATATCACACTCGGCACCTGGGCCAGTAGCATGTTGGAGGCCAGTATGGCCGACCTGAGCCCGTGTTTCCTCACGATCGAGCGTTCTCCTCGTCTCATGTCTGAACCGTCGAGTATGTCGTCCTGCACAAGCGCAGCCGCGTGAGCAAGTTCGTAGGCGACCGCCACAGGGAGCGCGACGTCTCTGTTTTCGCAGATGCCTTCGCACCATATGAGAGCCAGCACGGCCCTAACGCGCTTTCCTCCTGAGAGGGCTTCCCTCACCGCCGTCTCAAGGCTGGAGTCACCCGTCCCGTACAAGCCTGACACATGCGAATCGATCGCATCGACGTATTCGTCTAACCACTTAGGATAGGACTGCTGCGAGCCAGATGCACCGATGGCACGTTTTCGGTGCCAGGGTGGTAAATAGTTTCGGTCGGTCCTGTGTCAGTGGGTCATGACAGAGCGGATGGCCCTCATGACCCTCGAGACTGACGGAAGATAGAGGTTCTCGTGCACGTAGGGAAAGGGAGTGTCGAATCCGCCCACTCTGATGACCGGTGCCTTGAGGAAGTCAAGCACCTCCTCTGCGAGAAGCGCAGATATCTCGGCACCGTATCCCATGGTCTTTGGCGCCTCGTGGAGTACGATGGCCCTGCCGGTCTTTCGGACGGACTCCGCGATGGCGGTCTTGTCCAATGGCGCCAAGGACCTCAGGTCCAACACTTCCACATCAATCCCATCGCGATCGGCTTCCTCCGCCGCCTTGAGCGCGAGAGGAACCTGTGGGCCGTACGTAATCAGCGACAGGTCTGAACCAATCCGTGGAATGGCCGCCTTGCCGATGGGGACAGTGTATTGTCCATCTGGGACTTCGGCTCGTGACGACCGGTAGAGCTTCTTTGGTTCGAGGAAAATCACCGGGTCTGGGTCGCGCATGGCAGAAGCTAGCAGTCCCTTTGCATCGTATGGTGTGGAGGGAATGACCACCTTGAGGCCCGCGATGTGCGTGAAGAACGTCTCAGCGCTCTGCGAGTGATATGGCCCTCCCTTGATTCCACCGCCGCAGGGGGCCCTGATCACGACCGGTGCGCTGTACTCTCCTCCCGAGCGGTATCGTATCTTGGAAAGTTCCGAGACTATCTGGTCGAACGCCGGATAGATGAAGTCGAGAAATTCGACCTCTGCCACAGACCTCATTCCATAGAGCGCCAGGCCGATGGCCATGCCGATCAGCCCGCTCTCCGAGAGCGGAGTGTCAATGACCCTCTGGGGTCCGAACTCCGAGTAGAGGCCCTCTGTGGCTCGGAAGACCCCGCCGCTTCGTCCGATGTCCTCTCCGAGTACTATGAGGTCGTCGTTGCTCCTCATCTCCTCGAGAAGGGCGGAGTTCACGGCCTGTACGAGGGTCCTTTCCATCTACGGCTCCCCTGCCTCTTCGGCGAGCCTGTCGGCATCCGCACGAAGATCATAAGTTGGCTCTGAGTAGACGTCGTCGAAGAGAGTCCTCACAGGCGGCTTCGGTACGCTCTCGGCCGTGGCAATGGCTTGCTTCACAGCCCTTATGGCGCCGTCACGAGTGCTCGATTCGTAACCTTCGCTCCAGAGCCCCTTCTCCTTCAGGAAGAGCCTGAACCTTGGAATGGGGTCCTTCGACCGCATGCGCTCGACCTCCTCTGGATCGCGATAGCGCGTCGGGTCGTCTGAGGTCGAGTGCGCGCCCATGCGGTAAGTCACCGCCTCGATGAGGGTCGGACCTCCTCCGTTCCTCGCCTTCTCGAGGGCCGCGAGTGTGGCCGAGTATACGGCTATGACGTCGTTGCCGTCGATGCGGACCCCCTCCATGTTGTAGGCAGCTGCCTTGGCGGCGAGCGATGCCGTCGCGGTCTGGCGCGACACGGGTACAGAGATTGCATACCCGTTGTTCCGGCAGAAGAAGACCGTGGGCGTCTTGAAGACGGCAGCGAGATTCATCCCGCTGTGGAAGTCGTTGCTGGATGTGCCTCCATCGCCGAAGTAGGTGATGGCGCACAGCTTGTGTCCTTTCAGCCTGGCGCCGAGGCCGACTCCGACAGCATGTGGAAGCTGGGTGCAGAGTGGCGACGATGGGGGCACGACTTTGAGAGCACGACTGCCGAAATGCGAGGGCATGGATCGTCCCTTCGAATAATCATCCGAATTCGCCATCAGCTGCGCGAGCAGCCTGTGCAGCTCCATGCCCCTAGTGATCATTGCGCCGGAGGACCTGTAGTCTGGGAAGACCCAGTCCTCGGGTTGTAGCGCGAACGCACTGCCAACGAGCGCGGCCTCTTCGCCCTCGCAGGGTACGTAGAATCCGATCCTTCCCTGCCGTTGCAGATTGACCGCCTGAGAATCGAACGTCCGCGTGAGTACCATTAGCTCATAGACCTTCCTCAGATCGTTATCGGATAGCTGCCGCTCGTGCTCGCCGAACGTCATCTCTGCCATTAGGCCTCCGTTCGTGGCACAAACGGAAAAGACTTGTGACGTACACAGGCTAAATACGACATGAATGTCATATTCGTGATGGGTTTGCCAAATACAGCCAGCATCGTAGACAGGATTCTCCAGACCGACGGTGCAATAAGGAACGACCTTGCCAGAGGCCTCCTGAACGTCAGGGCCCTCGCCCGGTACATCCAGCAGGAAGCGAGGAAGGACGGCGTTGAGGTCTCGACCGAAGCGCTCATCGGCGCGATACGCAGGTACGATGTCCACGGCAGAATGGCGGCACACCGCGCGACTGGCCGGCTCCTCAAGAAACTGACAATGCGAAACAAGATAGTCGACGTGGCCATCCTGAATGACCCGGAGATCACCGCCGCCCTCGCTAAGTTCGCATCGACGATAGACTACGGCGTGGGAGAGACCTTCAGGCTCGTCGCGGGCGTCGAGTCTATCAGGACCGTCATAGATGAGAAGAACCTGGACAGGCTCAAGAGCATGATACCGAAGAGGAACATACCCAAGGTGTCTACGGGGCTGTCAGAGATCATCGTCTCGATGTCAGAGGTCGCCGACGTTACTCCCGGGGTCGTATCAGAGGTGACCACCGAACTCGCGATGAACGGAATAAACATGATTGAGTTCATGAGCTGCGTGCCTGAGCTAATCATTGTGGTGGACGAGAAGGACGCTCTGCGCAGCTACGACGCTATAGAGAAGCTCACTAGGCCTCTCGCGGGCCAAGACCCCAAAACTTAACATCGACGATGCGGAGGTTGAGGGTTGAACTTGAGCAGGTCTCCGATGGTCGATACGGTCCGAATGATATTGGTGCTGGCCCTTGTTCTTCTCGGCTCGCTGATACTTGTCGGTCTCATTGGCGCGCCCATAATCACGGCGCTCGTCTACCTCTACTGGCAAGCGAGAAGACGCCTCAAGTACCTGGAGAAACAGGCCGAGGAAGCCGCGAAGCCCGCTCCCGAGGCTTCTCCGCCAGTCCCTCCAGCTTCCCCCGAGCCACTTTCTCCCACTTCAACGGACGCCTGACTCAGAATTCCAGCTTCATCGTGATGGCGTCGTCGCCGTTTGTGTAGTAGTTCTTGACTAGGCCTACCTCGACGAAAGAGAAGCGCTTGTACAGCGCTATCGCTGCCTCGTTATTCACGCTGACCTGAAGACGGACCCGTCCCGCCCTTTTGGAAAGGTATCTCAACTCGGTCTCCATCAGGACGCTCCCGACTCCGGTCCTTCTGGCGGATTCGGAGACGGCTATGGAGTATACCGCCGCATCTTTTCCGTCCGCTGCCGCTGCCACGTATCCCAGCAGGCGCCCGTCCTTTTCGGCTACAAGGAAACCGTGGGGCTCCAGCGCAAGCAGCTGTACGAAGATGGTCCGGTCGTAGGCGTCGGGGAAGGACCTTCTTTCGATTTCGAGAATATCGTCCAGGTCCGCGAGACGGCACGGCCTTATCGAATAAGACTGTTCGACGGTTCTGTTCGGTTCCAAAGGTATCGGGTTCAGTGGTGCGCCCCGGTAAATCCCTTGTAGTCGGACTTGTTTACTATCCTTTCCAACGGTAGTTTCATGGCATATCTCAGTATGTTCTCGAATGCGCGCTTCTGCCCGTGTTCTGTGGACTCAGGTACCCCGTCGGCAATGTGAGGGCTCGAGATGAAATTGGGAAGCTCGAAAAATGGAAAGTCGAGCGTGAACCTTTCGCCCTCCTTCGGATAGCTCCACCAGACGTCGATTCCGGCCCGAAAGTTCGGGTGAGTCTTCAGGTGCGAGTAAAGGTCGGCCTGCGAAATTATCGGGCCTCTGGCAACGTTGACGAGGATTGCGTCATCCTTCATGACGGTGAGCTTCTTGGCGTCAATCAGATCCCGTGTGTGTATGTTCAGTGGGAGCGAGAGAAGGACGAAGTCGGACAGCTTCAGGAGTCTGTCCAGGTGCTTCATTCTCCAGACCTCGTCGAATCCCGGTACCGGCCTCCCCGAGCTGTTGATTCCGAGGGTCTTCATGTTGAAGGCCTTGGCTATCCTTGCGACCGACTGTCCTATGCCCCCCGCGCCTATAGCGCCGAGCGTCTTACCGGCCAGGAAGGTCGAGTCGGGCGAGTTGTCGAACCAGCCGTTCCGCAGCCTGTCGTGATTCCTTGTGAGGTTCTTGGTAAAGAACAGGATCAAGGCGAAGACGTGTTCCGCTATCGGCTCCTTGTAGGCGCCGGCGTTAGAGCACAGCGTGACCTTCCGTGGGATCGAGGTGATGTTGATGAAGTCGACTCCCGCGGACATCGACTGCACCAGCTTGATGTTCGGGAATGTTTCGAAGAGGCGCGCATTCACCAAGCCACTGCTCCTAATCAGAAGGATCTCGACATCGTCCCTCTGCGCTGGCCCTATCGTCTCCAGCTTTCGTATCTCGAAGCCCCTGCTCGAGACCTCTCGCACGGGACCGGTCAGTCCCGGCACAATGTCCATGTCGGTCGCGATGACCCTCTTCCCTACGGCCATTGTCTCGTTTCTTCCCCAGCGCTATTTATCCGTGGCCGGACCGGCTCGGGCCTAGCGGATAGCGAATGCCTTTCGCGTAAGAGTCCCGTACTGCTTCATCCAATCCATTATGATGGATACGTCGTAGCCCACGCAGTAGTCGGTGACTCCGAGGTCTGAGTACCGCTTCATTGTCTTCTCGTATCCCGCGGTCCCGGTCGTGTAGTTGGACCCGAGTTCCGCCCGCGGGTGCTTGTCGTACTTGAGGGCCAGCTTTATCGTCCTCTCCTCCGCCTCTCGGACCTTAGGATGAGACCACTCGCCTGGATGGCCAATTGACATTGCAAAGTCGCACGGACCGAATTGTATCATGTCCACATCGTCGTAGTTCATCACGTCCTCAACCTTGTCGTAGAGCGGCTTCTTCTCTATCATAATCGCGATTACGACGTCCTTCGCGTACTTCACGAAGTTCTTCGACCCGTTCTCGAGGGTGTAGCCCTCTACCCTGTGGAGCCAGCATCCGTTCATACCCTCCGGTTCGGGCCTTACCGCCTTGATGGCACCTTCGACATCGCTCAGCGTCCTAAAGTCCGCAAAGAGTACGTTCTGGAAGCCGGCACCGATTGCTCTCTGAGCGAGGAAGTAGCTGGGGACTGGGTCGATCTTGATCATGGTCGACATGTCGTAGAGTTCGGACGCTCGGGCAAGGTTCTCCAGTGCGTAGAGGTCGAAGGGTGCATACACGCTGCTGAATTCGACGTAGTCCATCGTCTCTGAGTTCCCCACGACCTCCATGAAGCCGGGCCAGGAGCTGTGAAGGTGTGTCCCAAGGGTGGGTTTACCCTCTCGCATGAGTTCCCTTAGCTTGTTGCGTCTCAAGGTTGGTGCCATGTATTCTTGACGCGTCGGCCGCGGCGATATAAGCTGTGGCTTCGGCCCCATTTTTAATAGGCCGGTGCTGGGATTGCGAACATGCAAAGGTTCGTCGGGAAGACCGCAATCGTGACTGGTGCAGGTTTCGGAATCGGCCGTGCTATAGCGCTCCGTTTCGCTAGCGAGGGCTCCAAAGTTGGAATTCTGGATATTGACGTAGAGAAAGCCGACGAGACGGTCAGCATGATTACCGCGAATGGAGGGATTGCGTATGCACGCAAGACTGATGTCTCCAATTCTGCCGAGGTCAAGAACTCAGTCGACGACGTAAGTGCGGAGCTCGGGCCAATCGACATACTGGTGAACAACGCGGGAATCAGATACGCGAGAAAGGTGCTGGAGATGACCGACGAGGAGTGGAACAGAACCATCTCGGTCAACCTGAGCGCGATGTTCTACGTTACGAGGGCGGTCGCACCACAGATGGTCGCGAGGGGAGGGGGGAAGATCGTGAACGTGGGGTCCATGAGCGGGTTCGTGGGACAGTTGCTTAGGGCCGCGTACGGCGCCTCCAAGGGAGGCGTGCTCCAGCTAACGAGGTCCCTGGCCGTAGAACTCGGCCCCATGATAAACGTCAACGCTGTGGCCCCCGGGTACATCGCGGGCACGGGCATCACAAAGGATGTCGACAAGGACACGAAGGCGGTGAACTGGACGCTTGGAAGCACGCCCTTGCATCGAGCCGGCACGGCCGACGACGTCGCTGCGGCAGTGGCGTTCCTGGCCTCCGACGACGCATCATTCATCAGCGGTGCTACGTTACTGGTCGACGGGGGCCTGACCGCTGCGCGCTACATGCCCTCGAACCAGTGACAGATGCTACGATTTCTCTCCGAACGTGGCTAGAAACCCCTGCATCTTCCAGTATGTGTCTAGGAACTCGAGTCCACGCGACGTCACCCAATAGTAGACTTCATTCCCTTCGGCCGTCTTGGTGACGAGCCCGAACGAGCACAGGCTCTCTACCATGTTCTTCAGCCGGTCTATCGGCACTCCCACACCGTAGGAGATTCTCGTAATCCTCCCTCCCTCGGGATACCTTCTGATGACCTCCAGGACCGTTGCGTAAAGGTCCGCCCGCGAGCGTTTCGTGTTCGCCATGCTCTGATTCTCCTCGGTCTCCAGAGCGTGGGTTAGAGAGGTGGTTCCCTCAACCGGTCTACCTTCTTTACCGGGTGGATGATCTTCACATGGTCAGCCACCTTGAGCTCCCTGACATAGTTGACCTCCTCGACGTCGCAACCCGACCCTATCTCGATGGACTCTGCATAGAGTCGCCTCGCCCTAGACCCAGGCCCGATTACAAGTTCCGAGGCGTAGACGTCCTCGACCTTGCTTGTCCCCGCTTGGACCCGGATCCGCTGGCCCCACGCGTGGGCGCTGAGTCGTGGACCACTCTCACCCACATCGACCTTCCCTGCGACTATGGGACCGTTGCACCGCGTTCCGCTGCTGACGACGACGGAATTCGCCTTGAGACCCGACCGTGTCTCGAGGCTGCCAAAGAGCTTGGCGTCACCGGAGAAAATCGCTCTCTCAGCGGAGAGCCTCCCCGCGACTCTGAGAATCCCTCCAGAGACAGTCTTGGACACTCCGGCCGAACCGTGAACGTCGAGTCGCTCCGAGGCCGTGAGCGAGCCCGAGACGTCGAGTTTCCCGTTGACCTCCACACGCACGGCTCTGCAATTTCCCGTCACGGAGGCGACCCCAGATATGTCTATCTCGTCACACTGCAGGTCACCCTTGGCGTCGAGCTTGCCTGAGGCGACGATCTTCCGTCCGTTGGAAGCGGCAGCAAGCGAACCTATCCCGTAGATCCTGAGTTCTCCGAACTCCAGGCTGGATAAGGCCTCGAACTTCCCTCCAACGTTTATCGTCCCTGTCACGGCTCCTCCGCCGAGCTCCGCTTTGCCTCCTACCTCCAGGTCCTTCACGGCGAGCTTCCCCCTCGCCTCTATCTTACCTCCTACCTCGACCGAATCGGCCTGGAGCGTCTCGGTCACCTCGGCTGTGCCTCCTACTCTCATACGCTTGCACGAGATCGAGCGGGCGACTATGCGGCCCCCCACGTCGACCAACTCCGCCTTTACACTCCCTCCGACCTCTATCGAGTTCGATACGTCGAGGTCCCTGTGCACCGTAAGGTCGCCCATGGTCCTCAGCCTGCCAGAACGCTCAAGCCTGAGACTTTCGCACTCCAGGTCGCATTCCAGTGTGGCATTTCCACTGAATTCTGCGCGGCCCGTGACCGTCACGAGCCTGCCGTCCTCGGCCTGGACTCTCGCGTTGCTCCCTACCAATAGGTCCCCATCGATCCTTCCGAGCTTGACGGAGACACCGTTCGGTACGTGGATGTCACCCATCGTGACCATCTTCTCTCAGCGGTTCGACTGGATCATCGCGCTCGGTCATTGCGCGCTCAGCGCTCTCCTCGCCGCGACGTAGCCTATGAGGCCAAAGACAACGACGAACCCGACTAGGTATAGCATGTCTCCGACGAAGGTGCCGAGCTGGCCGCCCGAAAGATTGCCGTTCACGATCAGGAGTCTGGCAGCCTCGTTCGTCTTTGAGATTGGGTTGACATCGGCTACATCCTTCAGCCACACCGGGAACGAGGTCGATGGGAAGAGCGCGTTGCTCATGAAGATGAGCGGGAGCGTCAGGAAGTTCACGATGGCGACCAGCGAGTCGATGCTTCTTACAGCTAGAGCTATCGCGGTGAATACAGACGAGAGTCCGAGCCCGAGCAGAGCGAACGCCAGGAAGACCCCAAGGAAATCGGCTATCCCGAAACTCGCGGGAAGCTCCAGGCCGTTGGGTATGACGAGGGCAATGAGGAAGGTCAGGACGGCCAGGAACATCGCCTTCACCAGATTTTGCATCACGCCAGACAGGAATATCGAAGCTCTGGGAATGGGTGCGGTCAGCAGAGTACTGAGGAACCCCAACTGCCGGTCGAGGACAAGGTCTATCCCTCCGAAGGCCATGTTGAATACCAGGATTAGGCAGATCACCCCAGCGGTCAGATAGGTGATGTAGGTGGGCGCGCCTCCGAATGCCTGCTGAAGTATTTGCCCCCCGCCGACGCCGGATGGTATGAGGTTCGAGGGGTTGAACGAGCTACCGAAGAGCGCTATGTAGAAGATGGATGTTACGAGCCCCGGCACCACAGCGGCTGGGTTTCGTATCCACTTCTTCAGAGCCCGCGCGGAGAGGACCAGAGTCTCATCAATCATCTTCTGGTCACCTGGCCCTCTCCATCATGAAGTTCTGGATCACCGAGTCGCTCTCCGAGGTGTCCTCGTCGCGCATGGACTTGCCTGTGACCTCGAGGAAGACCTGGTCGAGTGTCGGCTTGGTGAAAGAGATGTCGTTAATCTGCATGCCTTGCTTGAGCACTCCCTCCACTATGATCGGGAGCGCTTTCTCCGTCTTGGGGAGCTTCATGCGGTAGACCTGTCCCGTCTTCGTCACTTCAGTGACGTCTGGGACGCCCTTGAAGAAGTCCGTCAGGTCAGTCTGACCATCCGTCAGTTCGATGGTCAGGATGTCGCCTCCGAGTCGCAGTTTGAGCTCGGATGGGGAGCCGGCCGCCTTTATCACACCCTTGTCTACTATCGCGACCCTCTTGCACAGCGAATCGGCCTCCTCCAGGTAGTGGGTAGTCATGAAGACCGTGAGGCCGTGCTCGCGATTGAGCTGGGCGATATAGTCCCACATCTTCTTCCTAGTCTGTATATCCAGGCCCAGCGTAGGTTCGTCAAGGAACAGGACCTTCGGCATGTGGACCAGGCCCATCGCGAGCTGGAGTCGTCTTCTCATTCCTCCCGAGTACGTCTTGACGCGCCTGTCAGCGGCGCCTTCGAGGTCGACGAGCTTCAGAAGTTCTTTCGACCTTTCCCGTGCCTTGGTACCGCCGATGTGGTGGAGCTTGGCTGCGAGTGTGAGGTTCTCGGCGCCCTTTAGTTCGTCATCCGCCGTCAGCTCCTGGGGCACCACGCCTATGCTGTCGCGTACGGCGCCTGGCTCCTTCTGCACGTCGTGACCATTGACGAATGCTTTACCTTCCGTTATGGTGGCGAGTGTGTTCAGCATTTTGATGGTGGTGTTCTTTCCGGCGCAGTTGGGACCCAATAGTCCGAAGACCTCTCCTTCTTCAATCGAGAACGAGATGTGGTCGACGGCGGTGACCTTACCGTTGTATACCTTGGTCAGGTTCTCGGCTTCTATCATCTTGGCCATCAGACTTCAGGTCCTATCGCATTCATTCGGATTCTCTAGACCGAAGTCTCCGGCCAGAGGATAAAAGCTCAGCTCACGCGTTGTAGTCACACGATGTGATTCGAGCGAGGTAGTGGTCGCAGGAGGCACTTAGGTATCGTAGAACGCCCTCAAGTGAAGTTGGGTCGCGGCGTCAGGTTCCGCGACGGTGAAGTATCTGCTCTGAAGACCATTACCCCACTGCCAGAAGGTGAATGGGCCGTAGTTGGAGACCTCGACCTGATACGACTGTCCTCCGTTGACTGTGAAGGTGCAGGGTGAGAAGCAGCCCTCAACTATCGCGCCGTTGTTCCGCAGGACCATGTGCAGTCCCAGATCTCCTGGCCTTCTTCGTTGACGGCCATCACCGTTATCGTACCATGCGAATATGTGTCCGCCTGAGTCTTGTCGAATGAGTCTAGAGCCGTGGCCAGGTCGTCGAGATAGCTCGATTCTGGTGCATATGGGTTCGGCATCACACCGTTCGTCAGGTAAACGTAGCCCACGCATTTCGCGACGGAGCCGAGATAGGCCGTGTCGACCGACGAGACGTCATACGCAACGACAGCGAAGTTGGTCTTGCTGTACGCGCCGAGGGGAGACAGCGAGCTCGTGCTCGGTACTCCCGAATGCTCGTAGATGATTATGGTCGTAACCGTGCCAATGTAACTCGAGGGCACCTTTGTCCCGGGATTGCCCGCCGTCATCGTCATTCCGAGAGACTTGGCGTAGGACGTGAGGGCGGAAATAGTAAGACTCGTACCCGGACCGCCGTCGGGGTTGATGATTGCGACTATTGGGACGTTCGGGTTTACTTGTTTGGCCCATATTACGTTGTTCCAGTCTGAGCCCGGATAGCTGTAGAGGGGTATCATGATACCCGTGTTGGCGGCGTTTGGAGTAGCGGCAGCCGCGGTGTGGAAAGAACCCGGCACGAGGATGGTTAGAAGAGTCAGCGCGAAGATTGGGGCAAGTCGTTGAACGGAGGGGCGGCGCAAGCTGGCCGCGAGCAGGAAAATTTGCTAGAAAACAAGTGTGAAAGGCTGCTCTGTAGAAATCCTATGACGTGTCGATTCAGTTGACAGTCAGATTTCGAGGACCTCGCTGACGGCAGAAAGATTATTGAAGCCGGACGCTCTCAGACTGGGAAATATCATTACGAAGGAGCGCCAGGATATCTGGCGAAGTTCTTCCTTTCGCCCTCGAAATCGGGATAGGCCAACCAGTGCCTCGCCCTCGGTCGTACCCTCGGCTAGTTCGAGGTCGCTGGCCAGTGACTCGATGAAGTCCGTCGAGGAAATCGAGCTCGCACTTGCCGTGATGAACTTCTCGAGCAAGATGGAAGCATCCATTCTGTCGGCCGCCGGCCTGTCCATCCCCTGCCTGGAGACCAACCTGGATACAATCCCTACGACGTGAGGATACAGCAACGCCGCGTCCCCAGTTAGTTTTGTTACCGGAAACGCTGACCTTGGTTCCGGTTCTTCGTATACAGCACTCGAAGCGGCAGGTCCGTTCCGTTTGTCCAATAGCGCTTCCATGTCCAGGTCACGGGGGTGCGCCAATGTTGATGTTGTTACATTCTACGAGAACAAATTATTTGGGTCAAGTAGCAAGACGCGTCAGCATTAATATCGTCTGGCGTTCAAGCAACGCGCGCAATGGAGACCCTCCTCGGCTACGTCTTCTGGCACTGGCCCCTTCCAAGTGCATCCACGACTTCTTATGAAGTCAAGCTGCGGTCGTTTCAGCGGGCACTGACGTCAGACAGACCGGCTGGGCTCGTCGAGACGCTGAGTTTTAGGATAGACTGCTCGCCCTGGGAGAAGAAGCGGCGCGTGGGGTACGAGGACTGGTATCTTGTAGAAGACTTTTCGAGCTTGGGCGTGATTAACCAGGCCGCTGTCACTAACAGCGCCGCGGCACCCCACGACTCGGTCGCGAAGCGGGCAGCCGGAGGGGCTGGGGGTCTGTACAGGCGCATAGGGGGTGAACTTCCCTTGCGTCGAACCCGCTTCGCGGCCTGGTTCCAGAAGCCACTCGGGGTCACCTACCGGTCACTGCAGCGGCGTATCGACGAGATTGCTTTACGCTCCCGGGTAGACGTATGGCAGCGGCAGATGACTCTGGGGCCGGCACCTGAATTCTGCATCCACAGCCAAGAAGAGCTGCGACTTCCTGCCGACTTCTGTGCCGTCTTGGTTGGCGAGAAGATGATTAGTCATGGCTGACTCGAGTTGGTCATCCGGTCGAGTCCATGAAAGAATTTTAAGGGAATGACGAACGACTTTTCTCGTTGCCAAACGTAGAAGTCCAGCTTGACATCGGTGAGAATCATTACGACCCGATGAGGTTCGTCGAGGCTGTTCGCTACTCGGAGGACCGAGGGTTCAAGACCGCTTGGCTCGGTGACCATTTCGTCCCCTGGTATCATTCCGCCGACAGGTCGGCCTTCGTCTGGAGCGTAATGGGTGTCGCCCTTGAGAGGACCAGTTCAATCAAGGTCGGTCCGCTGGTCACCACACCAATCGGGGCAAGATACCATCCAGCGATCATCGCGCAAGCCAGTGCGACGCTCGATAACATGTATCCGGGACGGTTCCTACTGGGCGTCGGAAGTGGGGAGGCGCTAAATGAGCGGCCATTCTGGAACGGCCGATGGCCCCCATGGGAGGAGCGCATTGAAAGACTTGTCGAAGGGGTTAGGCTGATACGGAGACTCTGGGAATCGAAGGAACCTTTCGCCTTCGAAGGAAAATACTACTCTGCAGACTTCTATCTGCTGTATACGAAACCGAAGACGCGCATACCGATCTACTTCTCGGCAGTAGGGAAGAGAACGGCCTACTTCGCCGGGCTCCAGGCTGAAACTCTCGTGACGATTTGCCCTAGGAATGATGTCGAGAGATTCCAATCGGTCATTGTCCCAGAGTTCAGGCGCGGGCTCAGGGAGTCGCTCAGGAAGGGTGATGTCGAGGTGCACGTGAACTTCAGTTTCAAGAGCCCTTCGGAACTTCGCAAGGAGCAACCCGGCTCGCTCGGATGGCTCACCAAGGACTCATGGAGCATAAAGGACCCCGTGGCCGTGGAGAACGCTGGGAAGCGTGTCAAGGACCAGGAAATCAGGAGGGGTATGTTACTGTGCAGCGGCTGGCAAGAACTCGTCGGAGAGCTTCAGAAGTACGTGGACGCCGGCGCGACGAAGCTGTGTCTCTCATCCGGCGCCGATAAGAAGAGAATAAAGGAAATCGGCGAGAACGTGCTTTCTGTCTTCTGAGAGTGGTGGGCCTTGAGAGTCAGTGAACATGATACGCCGTTCCTCTTGCTCGACGTGGATGCTGCAGATAGGAACATACGACGAATGGGTGATTACTTCAGAGGAAAGAAATCGACCCTTAGGCCGCACGTCAAGGTGCACAAGTCTCCATGGCTAGCGAGAAAGCAAATCGACGCCGGAGCCAACGGAATAACTTGCGCGAAGGTCAGTGAGGCTGAGGTGATGGTCGATGGCGGAATCGACGACATTTTTATCGCGAACGAGATTGTCGGAGAAGACAAGGTCAGAAGGCTCGTCAGACTCGCCAAGCGGTGCGAGTTGGCAGTCATAGTCGATAGCGTCGAGAATGCCAGGCAAATCTCGTCTCTGGCTGCACTCGAAGGTTCGAAGGTAGGCATTCTCGTAGACATCAACTTGGGGATGGCCATAGGGGGGATACTAGACAGGACAGGGGTCGCACCGGGACGCGAAGCGCTCACTATTGCCCAGGAGGTCTCGCGGCTCCCCCATCTGCAGCTCAGGGGGGTCAGCGGTTATGAAGGGGCGCTGAAGGCGTTCGACGGACCAGACGCGAAGGCGGAGGGCGCGAAGAAGGCCATGGGCGTGCTGGTCGAGACAGCCCACCTCATCTCCGACTCGGGCTTAGAAGTCGGCACGGTGAGCGGAGGAGGCACGATGTCCTACAAAACGGTTGCCGAGTTCCCCGGAGTCACCGAGGTGCAGGCAGGAGGGTACGTCTTCATGGACCTGGCGTACAGGCAGTCTGGTATCGATTTTGAGACCTCGCTGTCGCTCCTTACCCGGGTCGTCAGCACCCCCAGGTCCGGCAAGGCCATCGTCGACGCTGGATTCAAGGCAATCAGCGCAGAATCAGGATTACCGGCGGTCAAGGACAGGAACGACCTGGAGATAGTCTCGTTGAACGCTGAACATGGACACATGACGGTCAAGGACCTTGCGAGGTCACCGGGACGAGGAGATAGACTGGAACTTCTGCCGTCGCATGCCGACACTACGACATGCTTGCATGACGACTACATTTTGATCAGGGACGGAGAGGTCATGGGCAAACTGAAGATAGAGGCAAGGGGAAAGCTCCAGTAATTGGCGTTTCACTTGAAGCGCCGAGGTCTGACCTTGTCCAGTATCGTGTAGATCGCCGAGGTATCGAACTCCTCGTAACCCTCCTCGACAGCCTTAGTAAGGTAGCGATCAGAAAGTTCGACGAGCGTAAGCTCGGCTCCGTCTTTGTCAGCGCTCTCTAGAATGATGTCGAGGTCTTTCTTCAGATTCCTTACGGAGGCACCACGTTTCAAGTCACCGCTGCTCACGGCGGAGGCGAAGTGTCGGAAGACCGGCGAGTCACCCCAGCTCATCGAGATTATCTTCTGCAAATCTTCGATTTTCATGCCCATTTTCTTGGCCCAGAGATATGCCTCAGCCACCCCGATGAAGTAGACGCCGACGAGAGCCTGATTGAACAGCTTGACTCGGAGCCCAGAACCCGAGGCGCCGAGATAGAAGATGTTCTTACCGATCTTGGACAGCACTTGCTGGGATTTCTCGAACGCAGCCCTGTCACCACCTACCATAATCGTCAGCGTGGCCGCTGACGCCCCCTCCGGGCCTCCGCTGACAGGGGCGTCCAGGAACTCAGACCCTTTGTCGTGCAGCGCTCTTGCTACGCCAATAGCCGCATTTGGGTCGATCGTGCTGGTATCGATTACCACACTTCCGGGTGAAAGCCCGTGGGCGAGACCCTTCTCGCCCAGTACCACGGATTCGACGGCCTTGGAATCGAGCAGAGCGAGGACGACGGTCCTGCAGTGTCTCGCGAGTTCCTCCGGGGAGCTTGACGATACGGCGCCCTCTTGAACCAGTTTCTCGACCGGGGCAGCACTTCTGTTATAGACCAAGACCTTGTATCCCGCTCTCAGGAGGTTCTTCGCCATCCTGCTTCCCATAACTCCTAGTCCTACGACGCCTATAGTCTCGGGTTCCATGCAGGTCGGGAGAACCACCGGGCTGTGGATACATGAGTCTTTTCTGGTGTGCTGCTAGCCGGTTCCTTGAGACAGGACTCCGAGTAATCTAGTCCCATCGGGGCTTCCCCATCCGGTACAGGCATCCCATCCGGGACCGGCCTTGTAAGCACCGTTATCGCCGGAGACAACGTCACGGAAGGCGGGTCGGAATGTCGTCTGATACAGTAGAGGATTGATATAACCAACGGGCTTCCCGATGCTTTGGTTAATGCGCGCAAGCAGACCGCTCCAGAGTGGGGCCACGGCGCTCGTCCCACCCACGGTTATCGTCTTGCCGTCTACTCGCACCGCGTAACCGGTTTCTGGCGACGCGTCGCCAGAAACGTCGGGAACTCCGCGTCCCTTGTGCCCGCCAGGGTTGGCCGAAGACGGAATCCCCGAGCCGGCCTGCCAGGACGGCAGGGGAAAGACGTCGCTTACGCCTCCGCCCGAGGCGCCACCGCTCGGAAGGTCATCCCATACGACCTGGCTGGTCAGCTTGTTCCCGGCACCTGCGATGCGGGTGCCGCCGCACCCTATTACATACTGAGACGATGCGGGAAAGTCGACGTGTGCGAGTCCGTCGGTAACTCCGTCGGCCGAGCCGCCGTCTCCCGAAGCGGCGCAAATCGTTACTCCCAATATCGCGGCGTCTTGGAATGCCTGGTCTAGAGACTGCAAACCCTGACTCGTCCATTCGGACTCCGCGCTTCCCCAGCTTATCGACAGGACCCCCGGCTTCCCCTGAGAGTCGTGAACGGCCGAGTTTACGGCGTCCACGAAGCCGGCATCCGTGTTTGGCGCGAAGTAGACCAGGATATTGGTCTTCGGCGCAATCGTTCCTATGACTTCGATGTCCAGGAGCACCTCACCGTCAGGTCCGTTCGGGTCGCCTGTAGGAGAGTTCGACGCGCCGTCGACCGATACCGAGCTAACCGAAGGGGGTGTGATACCCAGTCCCGAGCAGTAGTTCTGGATGTCTGCCGGCGAGTATCCGCCACCTAGTTCGACTATTCCCGCGACCTGACCGGTACCGTCCAGCTCGGAGGGGAAGTCGTACAGGTTTGCGACCTGGGGAGCGGTGTAGGATATTCCAGCAACGGTGGACGGCCTGATTCTCATGTGGCTGCGCGCTTGCGGACGATTATCTAGTCCCAGCACGGCTCGCACAATCGGTGCAAGCTCGGGCGCGAGGTAGACGCCTCCGAGACGGCCCCTGAATGTGCCTCCCTGAGGGTGAGCGTATCTGGTGAATTCCACTCCGAAGGCCTTGGAAAACTGTGCCACCAAGCCGGAAAGCAGTACGGAGCGCTTAGCGGAGCTCTCCTCAACTACGCGTAACGAATTCTTGTCAGCGAAGTCCCGCACTTTGGTCAGCTCCTCCCGCGTTGAGCCGAACATCTTCTCGAACTCGCTCCGAGTGAGATACGACCGGTCGCGGGGGAGCTGAGAGCTCAGTCTTGCGACCAGGGATGCGTGCTTCTCCGCGTTGCGAGGTTTCAGGATTACCGTGACGAATATCGTCTCTTCCGGGTCCACTTTTCCGGAGGCCCTCGAGCCGCTGACGGACAGCCTTCGGCTACCGGGGAGCGGGGTATGGTCTGATAGATTCATGGTTCGGCGTCACCCTCTCACATGCCCTTCCGGAACTCTCTCACCTCTCCCGTGGTGGCATCCACCACCAGAGATGCAGTGTCCGGGAACATCGCCTTTGGCTTTCTGTACTCGACATCGACTGTCCAGGTACCCTTCACTTCCTCCAGCTTTGCCGACGTGATGTCAAAGTCGTCGGCACCCACGGCCAGCTTGATGTGCTCTGCGACTCTCTTCTTGAGGTCGTCGAAGTTCAGAGTCGGCAATCTTACGAACCGAGCACATCGAGCAGCACCGTCGATATAAGGTTGAGCGGGTCTATCGCTTCGGCT
>CAZAMW010000001.1:21493-40549 GCA_964486265.1 uncultured Nitrosopumilales archaeon
CAAAGAGGCGGTCGCGGTCCATTTTGCAGCGAATTCGTCTCGCATGGGTCGATAGACGGACGCGAAGAAGTTCTCTCCTGACCGGAGGGTCTCGGGGTCGAAATGGCGCACGTAATCAAGAGCGTCCTCCCAGGCGCCGTCGAAACTTCCTCCGAACCTCGATGCTATCTACTTGTCGAATTCTTCCTCGGTCTGCGGCTTCCCGCCGATCTCGAAGTAGAGCTCCTTAGTTCCAGCCCGGGTGTATGCTTTCTCGTCGCCAAGGTAGTATTCCCCCATGGCAGGCTTCGTCCTGGGAACGGGAGCACCTGATGCCGCACCTCCCTTGAAACCTCGCTTCGCGGCAGCGTAGAATATGGCACGGTTCAGGCCCCAAGACTTTGCGGAGTTCATCGGCAACCCGAGCTCGAATGCGCGGGCCGCCTGAAGCGTTGCCATAACCTGGAAGCGTCCGACCATCATGGCGTTACGGAGACGAAACGCCCTGCTGGACTTTTCGTTACGAATTATTGTTCCCAAACAGAATCGCATTTAACGGTCCGGGTCTCGTTTGTGGACGTGCAAGCATCTTCTGACAAGGTGATACTAACGGCAGCGGTGACGGGGGCCATCCATACTCCGACGATGAGCACCTTCCTTCCTGTAACCCCTGACCAGATAGCGGACGATGCGGTGAAAGCCGCAGAGGCGGGTGCCGCGATAGTGCATATTCACGTGAGAGACCCGGATAATGGGAAGCCCACTTCTGACCTCGAACTTTACCGCAGGGTGTTGACGTCGATAAAGAAGAGATCCGACGTCATAATCAACACGACGACGGGTGGGGGTATGGGGATGACGCCGGAAGAGAGGCTCGCCGTGGTGCCCACATTCAAACCGGAACTGGCATCGTTCAACATGGGCTCGATGAACTTCGGGACGTATCCCCTGCTTCAGAAGTACAAGACATGGAAGTACGAATGGGAGAAGAAGGCTGTCGAGGCTACGAAGGATTACATCTTCCGGAACACTTTCGCCAGCATGGAGACATTCTGCAGGACCATGCGGGAGAGCGAAACGAAACCTGAGCTGGAATGCTACGATGTGGGCCATGTCTACAACCTGGGCAAACTTGTCTCTGATGGGTTGCTCAAGACTCCCGTTCACATCCAGTTTGTGCTGGGGATACTCGGAGGTATCGGTGCCTCGGTGGAGGACCTAGTCATGATGAAGCAGACAGCTGACAGGGTCATAGGAGGCGGGAACTATACGTGGTCCGCCGCAGGACCCGGAAGATTCCAGTTCGGCTGTTGCATTACTGCGGCTAGGATGGGCGGACATGCGAGGGTCGGGCTCGAAGACAATCTGTACATGCGAAAGGGTGTGCTCGCGAAGAGCAGCGGCGAGCAGGTGGCCAGGATGCGCGAGCTGATTTCTGAGGTTACCGGCAGGGAGTGTGCAACCCCTGATGAGGCCAGGTCGATGTTAGGCCTCAAAGGAATGGAAAAGGTCGCTTACTGAGAGGGGGTTCAGTGCATGACCTGTCCACCGCTGACGCAGATGTTCTGCCCCGTAATGTAATCCGACTCGTCTGAGACGTAGAAGAGGATTACGCGGGCAATCTCTTCCGGCTCCCCCCATCTCTTCCATGGGGTCTTGCTCACCATTCCGTTGATGAACTCCGGCGTGACCTTCTCGAAGAAGCCCGTCTTTATGAGACCCGGGGAGACGCAGTTCACCCTTATCTTGTACTGTGCTACTTCACGCGCTATAGCCTTTGTGAACTCGATTATTCCCGCCTTCGCAGCAGCGTAGACTGCGAACAGGTCGCCTCCCACGTTCGAGTCTCCGAGCCCCTGTGTGGAACCAAGGTTCACGATGTTGCCGGATCGCTGCGGAATCATGTACCTGAGAGCGTGCTGAGTGCAGTTCAGCGTGGTATAGAGGTTGTTCGCCAAGGTGAGGTCCCATTTCTCCTTCTGCAGGTCGATGAAGGCCGTGCCTCCGAAGCCCATACTGCCTCCCGCGTTGTTGACCAGAACGTCCAGCCTTCCGAATCGTTCGACCGCTGAGGCGACAACAGACCCCGCGAACGCGTAGTTGCTTGCGTCACCGGAAATAGTGACAAGCCTGGAGGCATCGAATCCCTGTGAGCCGACGTCCTTCTTGAGCTGTCCTAACCTGTCGTCGTAGAGGTCAGCGGCGACCACGCGGGCTCCCTCGGCGAGAAACATCAGCGCCGTTGCTTTACCTATACCACTCCCAGCACCCGTTATGGCGGCAATCTTACCATCAAGGTCTCCCTTGGTCATGCGCACAGAGTTGGAGCACCTGGCTTAAATGAACAGATTGCTTCTTACAAGTTCTTGTCTGTCTCATGGAAACATGGTAGGTGAGGATCGATGGCAAAGGAGAGGTTGAGCTAGGTTGAAGATGCCGAAGGTGCAGAAGCAGGTCGAAGCATTCTTCAGGTCGCTGCTCCCGGCCGGCACTTTCGGAAAGCAGATCTTCGTCAGGCTCTCTGAAGAGGATGGCTTGGTTCTGATGGCCGAGAAGGGTGCCTCAGCGTTCGCACCTATGGAAAGCAGACCCATGAAGGGATATGTGGTCATCCCAGAGTCATGGAAGGAAGACCCGGCGAAGGCAAAGCCTTGGGTGCGGAAGTCACTGGAATGGGTCGCAGAGAAGCCACCGAAGAAGAGGCGTGGAGACTAGGCCTGCGACTTCCAGCGGCTGAGGTTGAAACCCGGCTCGTGAAATCTTGCCTGTTCCACCTTCTCGCGGTTCAGAAGCTCTGTAGCGTTGCTTAGGACCTGTGAAAGCTTGTCGGAGGGGAACTTGCATGCACCGCACTGGTCCATGTGTACCACGTCGCCCGGGTTCACCGACATCCCGCCCACCTTTACCGGGATACCAACGCCCCTGAGCTGGACTGGACCGTGACCGGAGGTAAGACCGCTCGCTAGATACTGGACGTCCATTTCCTTGATTTCCACATAATCCCTCATCGGCCCATCGGTCAGTACACCATCCACACCTAGCGCTTTGAACTGGGTCGTCATGTTACCTCCAAAGAGCCCCGAGAGCCTCTCGAGGCCTGCGGAGTAGGTCTGCTTGGCGACCAGGACGATGGGCTTGGGACTGCTATCTAGATGTTCTGGGAGCGCCCATCGGTCGACCTTGACGTTCTCTGGTCTCTCATCAGAATACCAGGCAGTTGCCGCAAACCCGCAGACGGGTCGGTATTCTGGATAGATACAGCGGATGGATGTGTCCGTGTAGTACTCTCCGCGCCAGGCATCATACAGTCCGAGACACAGGTCGCTTCCCGGGTATGTCGCAACGACATTGCAGATTGTAGCCGTATCGAACTTGCGGAGTTCGCGTATGATCTCGATTTCCTTCGCCCTCTTCTCGGCGGTCATGGCCGCTCGCGGATCTGACGCTTCATCTAAGCGTTACTAGTCGGACTTCACTCCAAACTAAGGTAAAGGAAGACCGTGTATGCGCAGACCGATACCACGTCGGCAACCGGACTCCAGAATCCGGGTTCTATCTGTGGCGTGACTATGAGGTCCTCCACAATCGGATACGAAAGGACGGCTTGCAGGAACAGTGCCACGAGTACGACGACAAGGCCGAGCGCGAAATTGGCCTTGGTTTCAGCATACATCCTCGCGTAAATCACGACGAGCGAGACGAGCAGGGCCACTTCGACGGTGGTGAGTATCACGTGATACCCGAAAGCAGGGTCTGGGGGGAGTTGATGGAAATAGAGCATGCCATTCGGCGCCTGCCAGAACTCGAATCCGGCGGATTGGGCGGTGGTGACTGAAATCAGCCCTCCTATGACGAGGCCTATGAGAAGCACCACCGGCACCCAAAGCTTCTGGAGATTGGATCGCTTGCCCGTCATGACCGGCTCGGTCTCCGACGTCATTGACCGCTACCCCCAACGTCTCCGGAGCGCCCGCTTCTCTTCAATATTGCTTCGAGCTTTTCCCAGTGCGCCTCCATGTTTTCTGAAACGAAGTAGACTTTGCCGTACTTCTCTCCTTCCGTGAGGACGAGCCTGTTTGACTCCAGCACGCGCAGGTGGTGTCTCACCGTTGTGTAATCCACGTGCAAGGCTACAGAGAGTTGCTGTGCGTTTCTTGGCTCCTGCCTTATGCTGGACAGCACCAGGGCTCTCGTGCGGGCTCCCGCGCTCCCTGCGAACAACCACCAGAGGAGTCGCTCGAATGAGTCCATTGGTGTCGTCGCCGCTGCTCCCATCAATAATGCTATCGCAGGTCGGTCTTGAAATCGGCCCAAATCTGGTGTCGACCATGATTATTCCTTGTTGCTCGTTCAAGCAGCGGGCCTCGTCCCTAGGACGACGTTGATGGTGGTGAGGCTTCCCGACCTGATTATGCCAAGTTGTACCGTCTGGCCTGCCACCGTGTTGGCCTCGAGGTAGCTCGAAAGCGCGTCTCCGTTTACTATCTTAGTGCCGTTTATGGAGATGATTATGTCGCCCCCGACGAGGTAGTTCGCTCCGTCGACGACTGCGTTGGTGGTTCCTGCCCTTATTCCGGCCTTGGCTGCCGGACCTCCTGCGACGACACTCTCGACGAGTACTCCGTAGGTGACATTGGTACCAGAATCCTGGGCGAGCTGGTAGTTCATGTCGGTTGTGCTAATCCCGAGGTACGAGTGACTGGCGTAGGTTCCGGTCGATATCAGCGATTGCAACTCTCTGAGTATCGTGCTCGAAGGTATGGCAAAGCCGAGTCCTTGTGAGCCATTGACGTCGGCCGTCGTAATGCCTACCACGGCGCCCGCTTGGTCTAGCAAGGGACCCCCTGAGTTGCCGGGATTGATCGGGGCGCTGAACTGGATTATGTTCGATATCGAGAAGCCGTTGGTGGTAGACTCCTGGATGGTCCTGCCGAGCTGGCTCACAATCCCGAAAGTAATCGAGCCTGAGAGCCCGTAGGGGTTTCCTATCACCACGACGGGCTGACCGACGACCAAGCTTGAAGATGGGATAACCTGCAGCGGAATGAATTCTTTCGCTGGGGCCCCGATGATGCTGACAACTGCGAGGTCGCTGTATGGGTCGCTTCCTACCACCTTCACCGGATAGGAGTTTCCGTCTGAGAAGGTCGCGGTCATGTTGCTCACGCCATCCACCACGTGGAAGTTCGTGACCACATAGTATGACCCGGAGTAGGTAATCACAAAGCCCGACCCGAGCAGGGTCTCGAGCGTGCTCGTAACTCCAAAGACCGTACTCGTGTTGACAAGCTTCTGTCCCTGAAGGGTTACCACACTCGCGTTGTCTGCGGCGTATATCGCCTCAGGATTGATGCTATTCGCTATTGTCCCGTTACCTATCGACGACCCGGCGAGCGACGAAAGCTGTGATTGAAGTTGCTGGTTGGATTGCTGAAGACCAGTTATGGAGCTCTGAAGACTGCGGATGGTCGTGCTGTCCGTACTCGCCTGCGCCACGCTCGCCTCGGCCAGGTATGCGACTCCTGAGCCGAGCAGGAGTACGAGTATGACAAGCGCAACAGTCGTCTTTCGACCCTTCGCCGGCGCCTTCTCTTCAGGAAGGGTAATCAAGCCGCACCCTTCCCGAGGAATATCTTGGGCATGTCAACCTCGGTCGTTCGGTCGATATTTAGGAGATTTCCGGAATGCTTCCCAAATCCTTAGAGAATCTCCCTCCGAGTCTGGCATCGATTCGATAATGATTCGCGGCACTTTCCGGAAATCAGCTAATTACGGGAGAGGGGAACTTTCGGATGGGAGGTGAAATCAAATGAGTCTCAACATCGGCACCGACAAGAAGACGATGGTGCCCGCCGCCGTCATCACAATCGCTGCGATCTCTGCTTCGTCATCCCTCACGTTCGCGTCGGCTCAGACCAACTCGACATCCACCAGCACGGTCACGAACTACGATAACTCGACCGCGACCATCGCACACCCGTCAGGAAACTGCCCAGGAATGGGCAGTGCGACTACTTCCGCATCGAACGCCAGCAGTGCTGCGTGAGCCAACCTGTGAGGTATCGAGGGTGTCGACTGCCGTCTTAGTCTCACCCTCCACCTCCTGGCGGTTGGTGCGCCCGAATCAGCTACAGTGCGATGGCACTCGCAGAATAGATCGGGGGGAGCCCCTCCGCTATCATGTTCCACCCCGCCCCTCCATTCTTCGTCATGAAAACCTGACCCGTACCCGTGGCCACATAGACTCCGCAAGGTTCTCCTCCGTCGGATGCCATCCCTTCTCTGTATGAAGTATAGTAGGACTTGCGCGGAAGTCCGCGCCCGCTGGGAGTCCAGTGACGTCCACCGTCATCCGAGACCCAGACAAGGAAGCGTCCGTCGACTGGTAACCTCGCGGCACCGGATTCCTCAGGGGCTACGAAGACCTTCTTCGGGTTCGAGGGGTCGATTGCAATCGGAAAACCGAAGCGCGACGAGAGTCCTCGACTTATGTCAACCCACGATTCGGCGTTGTCATCGCTCCGGTAGACGCCGCAATGATTCTGCTGATAGATGGTGTCCGGTGACGACGGATGTCTGACGAGATGATGAGGGCACTGCCCGTATTTTGGATATTTGTTCGGTTGGAAATCGGCACGCAGATTGTCATTCCTGAAGTCCCACGTCATTCCACCGTCGGAGCTCTTGAGCACGCCTACGGCAGATATGGCGACCACGATCGTTCTGCGGTCCCTCGGGTCGACGAGGATGCTGTGGAGGCACATACCTCCGAAGCCTGGTTGCCATTTGCTCCTGGTTTCGTGCTCATAGAGTCCCTTGTTGAGACTCCATGTAGCTCCCGAGTCAGAGCTCTTGAACAGAGCGGCTGGGTCGGTGCCGCAGTAGAGGACGTTTGGTTCGTCGGCCGTCCCCGGTTCGATGTGCCAGATCTTCTTGATGCTCCAGTCGGAACCCCGTGGAAACTTGGGTGGCTTTTCGCACTCCTTCCAGCTCCTGCCGAAGTCCTGGCTACTCGCTATGGTGGGACCCCAGATGTCGCTATCCACCGCTGCGAAGATACGGTCGTTCCTACGGTCATAGGTCACGTGGTAGACCTGTGTGCCCTTGAAATGTGGTCCGCTGACCCTCCAAGACTTGCGGTCCGAAGACTGTAGCAGGAACGCTCCCTTCTTCGTTCCCAGCATCACTATGGTCTTTCCCTTCTTGTCAGGGGTCATTGCTTCTGACCCCCGGCGACTGACGGCAGTATGTACATCTCATCCCCATCCTGTACCATGGTTTGTGTGTCTTGGAGGTCCCGTATATTCTCTGCGTTAACGAATACGTTCACGTAGGGTCGGGTCCTTTCGTGCTCGTCAAGAATCCGGTCATGGACGAGCGGGAACATTTCGCATAAGCTACGAAGTACCTCCACGACCGTGCCGGCCTTTGCTATCTCGATGTCCACCTTCCTTCCAGTATAGTTCCCCAAGTGACCAGACAGATGCACCTTGACTGGCATCTCAGAGCCCCAATGGATGCATCTCTAATTAAGATTGGGAAGGCATCTCAGTGGAACGTCATGAGGAAGACCACGAGATAGGGTGCGTAGATCAAGATGGCCGAGCAGGGGAACAGTAGCCACAAGCTCGAACCCGAAGGGTGGTTCTTGGCCCACATCTGCTCATAGGATTTCCGCACCGCAAGTGTAGGGAGAGCGATTATGGGGGAGTAGACAAGCGTGAATATCGGGACGAGGACGAGCAGGAACGGCCAATCTGTGGTCAGAGTCCCTCCCAGCAGGGAACCCAGAATTCCATCCGACATGAGCTCGTACACACCGCCCAGCAAGAGAAGCTGGAAGAGGCTGGGCCTGACGTGCTGCAACGCGACGCTCAGGAATATCGCCAGGAGGATGTACCAAGGCATGGTCTCCATCAGGTCCAGCGCGAGGTTGGGGTTTGCGACAGATGTCACAGCGCCGGACACGTGCTCCCAGAAGACATATTCTGTCTCCACGAAGGCCGCCCCGAGGCTACAGGCAAGAATGAGTTTTGCCTGGGGACCCATGTTCAGTCCTGTCCATGTTCCCTGGATGTCTTTTCGACGCCAGAGGCCGACAAAGAGGACCGCGACGCATGTTGAAATTGCGGCCAGCTGGGTGAGCTCGTACGAGGTCGGGTGGGACAGGAGCGTGTAGGGAAGTAGTACCAGGGTGTATCCCGCGATAAGAAGGACGTAGAGTCTGCGGGGCGTGCTCCCCCAGAGCATCCTTCTCCACGCGTAGTCGACTGACGTCTTGATGACGGGCACGTCCTCGGTCGCTTGACACCTTGGTGCGAAGAATAAATGATGTTATGCGCGAGGCTAATGTCTGACAGCGTTCCGGATTCTTGCTAGATGAAGGTCTTGTTGACAGCAGACGCATACATTCCGGACTGGTATAGTCCATTGCCGGCCAGACTCATCACCGACGCTAGAAGATCAGACCTGATTCTTCTGGCAGGAGACGTCGTGTCGACGGAAGTCACCGACACTCTGAAGGCTTGTGCACCAGTGGAAGCCGTTCACGGCAACTTCTGTAACGACGACCTGAAGGAGAAGATCCCGGCGAAGAAGGTTCTCAGTCTCGCCGGCCGGAAGGTCGGACTTACTCATGGTCACCTAGGGAATGGTCGAGATACGGATGAAAAGTCCCTGAGCCTGTTCGACGAACCGCTCGGTGTTCTGGTGCACGGTCACACGCACCATTACCACCAGAGAAAGATGGAAGACGCTGGTGATAGAACCAGGTTCGCCCCTAGATACAAGGTTCACTTCGAGGACGTACGCTCTCCTGACACTTGCCGATACCATAAGCCTGGAGTTTGTGGTTCTGTGATGGAGTGCTCGCGCTCTTCCACCAATAAGGGGACCATCGGCCAGACCTCTGGCTCAACGACCCCGACAGAAGACCGACAATCAGCAATTTAATCTTCACCCATGCTCGCCGGTTCGCATCCCTGTCCATCAGCTGTCTGAGACGACCAGGTTGTCCGGCAGCTTCGAACGCAGCACGGACTGCAGGTCATTCAGATCATCTTTCGGGACATTAACCCGGACTTTCCTTCCCTCTACAGATATCGCCAGCCGATGCCCCTTGAGCTCCGCATGGGTGACGAGGGAGTATGGGATTCGGAGAGTGACAAGACCTTGTTCCTGCGCCTCTTTAACCGACAGAAGTGCTATTCGGCTTCGTCTGCTCTTGGCGAGCCGTCCACTCACGAGATATGTAGCCACGGCGAAGGCGGCGCCGACAACGATCCCTATCACGCTGAAGAGCAGTGTGAGGGCGACGAGTACCACGATGCCGACAATAGTGATAACCTGGGGTACTAGTCTCACCTTCAGAATCGCATCTTCAGCGAACCAGTAGTCGTGATAAGAACCACCCCAAATCCGCAGGACCCGGGTCATGTCGAACATCTTTGTGATTTCGGACGGGATTCGAATGCCGAGAGAGCTACGTTCTCTCCCGTTCAACGACTCACTTGGTATGAGCAGGCCGGTAAACGTATGATTCGACGACTACCCTGACGTCCTTGCCCTGCTTCCTGGATAGCTTCGCAATCTCATCGCGCCTTCCGGGAGGGAGCTTGTTCCAATACCGCGCGACTTCGTCTTTGACTTCGTAGACGTAGAACTCTCCCTGCTTGAACGGAGTCTCTCTGCCCTTCTCCACCAGTGGGACTGCCCCGTCGTCCTTGACTCGTATTGAGGCCATATCACCACCCTAAGACTCCTCTGGATAAAAAGAGCGACCATAAGACGGGATGTAGAGGCGGTATCGACCATCTTGTTGGATAGGGAAGAGAATTTAGGGGTTGCTTACAGACGTCGGCGCTAGTAGACATGTCCGAGGTTACTAGGCAATGAGTGGGAAGGACGCGATTTCCCGGATGGAGGCCTTGCTCAAGGACCATGAGAGGAGAATCAAAGCCTTGGAGCAGCAGCTGCCGAGCACCAAGACAGAGGTCGTCCAAGCCCCCCAGGTGGTCGTCGCGCCAGATGTGACGGCGCTGCCTCCTGCGAAACCCACCGTCAGACAGCTCGTTCTGGAGAAGGCTCCGGCCGACGACGTCCAGAGATGCATAGTCATAGCGTATCATCTTGAGAAACGCGAGGAGTACAAGTCCTTCAATGCGAAGGAGATAGAGAAAGGATTCGTCGATGCGAGAGAGAAGGTTCCCGGAAACGTAGCCGATAAGATACTCAAGAACGTCTGGAAAGGTCACATGATGCAAGTCCCGGAAGAGAAAGATGGCCTGAAGGCGTATGTCCTCACCAATGCAGGGATAAAATTCGTCGAGTCGGGTTTGAAGTGACCCTACACGACCCCACGTAGCTCGATTGCGTCGAGGAAGTACTTCGGAAACAGGTCACTGTTCTTGGCGATGAAGTTTCTGAAGTTCGAGTCTAGTACGTAGGTCGTGGCGTGGTCCGTCTCGCTTCTCACGCTCCTCCCGTAGGTCTGGACGAGCCTCAACGCCGTCTGCCATGCATACCATGCAGGGTCTCTTTCTAGCTTGACCTGAGTCCGTCTCTCTGACAGGTCTGGGAAGGGTACCTTCACCACGACCTGGAAACGTGAAAGTTCATCCTTTAGGTCGACGCCTTGGTACAGGCTGGGTGAAATCAGGACCGAAGCATCAGTCCCGCTGTGGGTCTTGAGCAGCGTGGAGCGATTCGAGCTTCCCTCGGTGCTAACGAGCCTCGCTCTGTTGGTTTCCGAGACGTGCTGGATTATGAAATTGGCCTGCTGATATGAAGTCGTGTGTACGACGCCCCTTTCTGTGGCGTGATTGTCCATTATCGAGTCCACTGCTTGAGCTATCCGCTCCAGGGAAGAGTCCATACTAGTTCGGCTAAGGTGTGCCACGTCCATGGCACGGATCGGTCTGTTTTCGACTGGAAAAGTCGAATCACGTATCCGTATGAAACACGATTGGTCCGGAGGGATTCCAAAGGTCCTGCTGAAGAGCTCTTCGGAGGAGAGGGTAGCAGACATGAGAAGGATGGTTTCTGCCGACTCAAAGAGCTGCTTTGTGTAGGGTCCAACCTTGAGCGGTTGGAAGATCACCTCCTCCACGGAATCGCCCCCGTCTATGCCGACCATGCGTCTGACCTTATTGACGACCCAGTTCTCAGGGTCCTTCTTGAGCTCCTCTATGAACCCCTCAAGGGAACGCTGGGCACCTCTGGCAGTGGCGACCTTGTCCTGCATGTCTGGATTTTCCATGCGCATCTCGATGAATGAGTCGAGCAGCTCGTTCGACCTGCGAAGAACATCGAGCCACGCGCCCGCATCGACATCGCCTCCTGACGGCATAGAAGGGTTCCAGGCCTCCGAAGTTCCTCGATAGGATTCGAGCATCGACCTTCTTAGGGAGTAAGACGCAAAACCAACAAGGTGCTTCTCTAGGTCGTGCGCCTCATCGCAGACGAGGAGCTTCCTCTTGCGGACGTCGTCTGTGTACCGCAGCTCGCTGAGAAAGAAGGAGTAGTTTGCGACAGCCACCTTGGCGCGGAAAGCGTCCCATTTTTGCATGTAGTACGGGCACATCCGGTCGTCCTTCAAGTGCTCGCACTTGGAGTTCTTCGTGTGACGGCCCCTCTTGTGCAGGTCGTAGTCGTCAAAACTGATGAAATGGGGACACTGCTCGAGGGTCCAGTCCGCTTCGCACCTGCCTTTGCTGCAGGCCACGTGGTTCCCCGACGATGTCGGGACGCAGCATGTGAAGTTCGACTTTCCAATTACCGGTGGAAAAGAGAAATCAGCCGAGTACTGGTCTTGCAGTTGTTTGGTGGATGTGAGCAGATATGCGCTCTGTAGGTGCCTGCAGAGCGCGGCGGCGACTGCTGACTTTCCGAAGCCGACAGGTGCCTCCAGAAGGATGAAACGCTTGCTTGATGCAAGAGCCTGGTCAATTTGTTTCAGGACGTCCTCCTGAAACGGTCTCATCGACCTGAAGGGGAAACTCTCGGTTAGGACGGCTTTCTTCAGCTGTTCCGTGGAGCCGCACTTTGGACACCGAGCAAAACCTCGGATGCCTGCCTTCATTCTGGTGCCGCACTTGACGCAGAAAATCATTAGGAGAGTTCGCGGGCGGTCAAAACCGTCGGATTTAGCTTTGTGAAGAAGGTGTCACCAGACAGTCTTGGTCTTCGCCTTTCCGAGCCCCCAGCTCCAGGACAGCTTTGGCCTGATTCTGACGTATTCACCCTGACGGAATTGTCCTTTGCGCCTCACGATATCGACTATGCCGTTCACCCTCATGCCCCTCGGCTTCCAGGGGTCTATCGAGACGATGTCGTCTATGACTAGGGCGACGTCTTTGTTCCCTTTCTTCACGTTCTGATAACGCGGAGTCGATCTAAGTATCTCCTGCTTTATGCTCCCTATGTAGAAGTGCTTGCCGTCGAATTCAAAGCCTACCGGAGCAACGTTTGGCTTCCCTCGGTTGGCGGTTGCCACTCTGGCCAGGTATTGTGATTTCACGTAAGCGAGTTCAGCCCTGTTGAACATGTCATCGACCAATCCCGTTCCCACTAAAAAGGATAGACAGAAGTTGAGAGCGCGACAATCCTCGCTATACATTTCATCCCTTTCCATGATAAATAGGTAGGTTGCGCAGAAGGTCCATGGTTTTCTTCAAAGATGAAGGCAGTGAATTCGAAGCGACGCTTGACAAGATTTGGAGGCTGAACCAGTCTGAAGGGGAGCATAGCCATCCGAGTCTTAAGAACGCGTCATACGAGATAGACGGGGAGCATACCGTCCTGATTTACGATACGCAGATGCCTGACGGCAGCGTGGTCGAGAACAAGGTAAGGATGACCGTCTTTCCTCCCGTCGGAATCGCGTTTGAGAACATCGAAGGGCCCCTCAAGGGGTCTGTTTCTTTCCAGTACTACACTCCCAAGGGTGCGAAGACGGCGGTGACAGTGGTCGGCGAGTGGAAGGCTGACGGCGTCCCCGACCCACAGCTGTATGCCATGGGTATGAAGTTCTTGGAGACGGTCTTCAACGAAGACAGGCTCAACCTATCCAAAATGTAGGGCTCATTCGAAAGTGTAGAGCACACGTGTCGACAGTCGCTCGGATTGCTTCAAGCTGAACGTCGGGAAGGCTTTTATCCACAGAAGCTGTTCAGCGCTCTTGAAAGACGGATGACGCGAGCGGTCCAAGTCAAAGGTGAGACTCCGAGACTCGAGGATTATCTAGAGGCAATCTATCGTCTCATCCATGACAAGGGATATGCGAGCACTCTGGATATCTCCGACACGCTCAAAGTGAAGCCGCCGACCGTGACCATTACTGTCCAGAAGCTTGCGGCGAAGGGGTATCTAATCTATGAACCCTACAGAGGGATGACTCTTACTCCGAAAGGCGAGAAGATTGCTCTTTCGGTGGTATCCAGGCACAGCATCATCTCCGAGTTTCTGTCCCTGATTGGAGTCAACGAGAAGGTTGCGTATGAGGATACGGAGGGAATCGAGCATCACATGCAGCCGGTAACAATCCGGAAGATCGCGAAGCTAGTAGACTTTCTCCGCAAGAATCCCGATTATCTGCGAGAAATCCGAAAGCATCTCGACGACTAGGGTGGATGGACGACACCTGTGTCATATGGCGGAAGACGTACAAACAGTTAATTCGTTCTCTAGCCCATCCCGACTTCTTGAGACTGAAAGGCAAGGTCGCCTTGGTAACAGGGGGAAGCAAAGGAATCGGTTCAGCCATAAGTCGGGCCTTCGCGAAGGAAGGGGCAAATGTCCTTGTGAACTATAGGGCCTCAGAAGGCGAAGCTAATCAGGTCGTGGCGGCGATACGGAAGGCAGGTGGTAGCGCGTGGCCGGTAAAGGCGGATATCTCCAAAAAGGAGGAAGTAGACGAGATGTTCGATTTCGTAAGAAAGAAGTTCGGAAGTCTGGACATCCTCATGAACAACGCTGGTGTCGCTGACGAGAAGATATGGAACGCTGAATTGGAAGACATCACATCTGAGATGTGGTGGAAGGTGCTCTCGGTTGACCTAATCGGCGGCTTCCTCTGCGATCAGAAGGCCGCAAGCCTGATGCAGCATGGTGGAGTCCTCGTAAACATCGCCTCGACGCCCGTGCTGTCAGGGGACACGCAGGGGATCGTGTATGCTTGCGCGAAAGCCGGCGTGCTCACGAAGACCAGGATGCTGGCGAGAATCCTCGCTCCGAAAGTAAGAGTGAACTGCATGATTCTTGGTTCGATTGAAACGGGCTGGGTGGACTGGCTGAGTGAGAAGACAGTCAAGTCGTACCAGAGCTCCATTCCTCTCGGCAGGTTCGGGAAGATAGAAGAGGTCGCGAATGTCGCTGTCTTCCTGGCAAGTGACGAATCGAGTTACGTCACGGGTCAGAGTCTTGTGGTTGACGGCGGAGATATCCTTGACTGAACTGCGTTCGCGCCCGCAGTCCGAAGGGTTAGCCGAAGAGAGCTGCCGTGGCTGCTGCGGCCAAGAATGAAAAGACGAACCCGATAACGAGAGTCACGGCTATCACGATGACCACGTATACCAGAGTCTGATCCTTTGGCGTCTTCAGGAGAATGGGCACCCTCTGTAGAAGATGTAGAGCCATAGAGCAAGCCGAGAAGCACCAGCAGGTCCAGCTCGGGTACGGCGTAGAAGATGGATATGAGAAACACGGGCTTGTAGACGTAGGCGGCTAGTGTAGTTGCCATAGCCTGATTCGTATTCGTCGCGAATCTAGGCGCGAGCTTCCAGATAACTAACCCGAATATGATGACACCGAGAACCTCGAGCACGTAGGCGAGAACCGCTCCAGGGATCGCGAACGCGTATTTCGCGTCGTGAGCATAGGACGAAAGGTCACCAATCAGGGTACCGATGAAAGGAATTATCGCGAGAACGGCCACGTATCGGAACATCAGGGTCTTGAACGGGACTGCAGAAGTGTGCTGAGTCATGTAGCCGACCGGATTGCGGACGACGCCGATAGCAATCCTGAATGCATCGATTATCGAGCGACGCGACGTTTCGCTCCCCATCAATGAAAAGGACAGGTCTGTTTCGTGATGCGAATCGCCCAATTGTTAAAAGAGAGTGCGCGGAATTCGGCGCGGTAGCGATGCCGCTGGCGCCAAAAGTCTCGGTCAGGAGATTGGAGGAACGGGACCTGGACGTTGCAGACACTGTCGTGCGTACGGCCTTCGGCACTCTCTGGAACCTTCCTGAGCCTTCCAAGGCTTTCGGCGACAGGGAGATGCTACGCAATCGCTGGAGAGCATCGCCCTCCTCTGCGTTCGCCGCCTTTGTCGACGGAGAACTGGTCGGCGTGAACCTGGCGACACGCTGGGGGAGCTACGCATTCTTTGGTCCTCTTGCGGTCCGACCAGACTTGTGGGATAAGGGCATAGGCGGGAAGCTCGTCGAACCAGTCATGCGACTGTTCTCGAAGTGGGACATATCGCACGCCAGCCTGTTCACGTTCGCGGACAGCCCAAAACACGTTGGTTTGTATCACAAGTTTGGCTTCCATGCGCGATTTCTGACCCAAGTAATGGTGAAAAAAGCGGGGAAGACGACGACCACCGGTTCGGACCTAGTCCTTCTTTCCAGCTTTGGGGAGAGGCACCAGAGGCGTGTCCTTGCGGACTGCAGACAATTGACCGGCAGGCTATACCCCGGGCTCGACCTGACCAACGAAATACTTGCATCAATGAGAGAGCGACTTGGCGAGACGGTCTTGATCTTCGACGAATCGACTGTACGGGGTTTCGCTATCTGTCACATCGGCGCGGGGACAGAAGCGGGAAGCGGAAGGCTCTTCGTGAAGTTCGGCGCGGTGAGACCCGGGGTCGACTCTCCGACCGCTCTTCGCGGTCTTCTCGACGCGTGCGAGGCGGTAGGAGGTGAGCGAGGGGTGAAGACGCTCGAAGTGGGCGTGAACCTGGCCAGGTCCAAAGCTTACGAGGTGATTCTGGACGGGGGGTTCCGGGCCGACTTTCAGGGAGTGGTCATGGACAAACCTAACAGTCCGGCCTATAACAGACCGGACGTCTATGTGGTCGATGACCTAAGATGACGCGCTATAGCTTGGACTGACGAAGTGCCCTGTTGAGACGATAGCGCATCCAGAGGAAGTAGACGAGGACGGGTACCAGCACGAAGATGAACCCGAAGGTAGCCCCGGCGTATATACCGACGGCTGAAAGTGCGAAGAACTCCCACCCCGGCTTCAGACCGCGATTCTTTTCCCAGACGTAGACAAGGCCGAAGGCGATGCCGGGGACTATGAATGCGAGGAACAGCGCGGTGTAGCCAAGCTGAAAAGTCGCGACCCCAAAGACGAGTGCGGCGACGCTGATGACTCCTGCGAGGACGTTTCTCCTGCGGTGGTCCTCGATACGCTGGACACCAGTTCCATGAATCGGTCCTGCGAGCTCCTTACCGCACTCGGGACAAGACTTGGTCTTTGCTGAAAGCACCAATCCACAACGCGGACAAACGATATCCCCCGGCGATGCCAATCTTCACCAAATCGCCGTCCTGGCTCTTTATACACGATGCGGTAACGATGAACAACAGACGGCAATCCGTGTCGGAAGAGATATTCTCTCTGGGAAGACGGATGATGCTTATAACTCGGCCTCTGTTCTATTGAGAAAGTCTTCGATGAGCCCTGCTATCCTCGTGCTGCCGTTTGAGAGAGAAGTGTTGCACCTGAATCGCGCATCGGGTTCGGTCGTTGCAGTCTAATGGGGATAGGTTTGGTGGCAATCAAGGAGAGCGAAATCGTCAGAGGAGCCTTGTCCAGTCTGACCGGTGTGACATTCGAGATATCTGGGACCACGGGTGATTTCAGGACCGAGTCTCTGCACGCCAGGTGGTTCCTGAAGTGCAATGATATCGCCCGAGCGAGAACTGTACCATTCGTAAACGAGGCTTGGAAGCGACCGGACGGGACGATTTGGCTAGAATCGCTTCCGCTGGGTGACACGGTTGACTGGATTGAGGCGGCTTATGGAGAGGAGAGCGCTGCGAAATCTATCGACACCAACTATTCTGATTTTGGGACCACGGAGTTTCAGAGAAGGTTCAGCAACGAGTATCCTCTAGTCCATCAGCGAATCCAGAGGTATGAGGAAGTCGCTGGTCTTGTATCAAAGAATCGGAGGGTGCACGTTGAGCTTAGGAATAGTGGCTCGAAGGGAATAGTAGTCTTCACGTTCGCGGCGAGGCTCCCAAAAGTCGAAGCGAAGTCTCTTGGCAAGAAGGTCGAAGCAAACGTCGAGGCTCTGAAGGAAGCCTACAATCAGGCAATGCAGGTATAGGTCGATGAAGACCGGTCTCGCTCTGCGGTCGACCGTCTTCAGTCCATCGTTGATAGCCACCCTGGCTACCGCACTCGACGGTTCAGAATTGCACTCGATCTGGTTCCCGAGCGTGGGACGAGGATTTGATGCGCTGGAGATGTCAGGCGTCTCGCTGGGGAGGACGCAGCGTCTGCTCGTCGGAACTGGTGTAATGGGCTCGAGTGAGTATGACCCTGTGAAACTGACGGCGAGGGTCCAAACTCTCGAGGCGGCGTCGTCCGGAAGATTCCTTATGGGCCTCGGAACGGGGGCGGGGACCGGTCGCTCGGCCATACGAGGTCTGCTCAATGCGGTATCCATCTTCCGGGCAAACTACGCTGGGTCGAGTCCGCCTCCGATATTCCTCGCGGCACTGAGAAGGGAGATGCTGTTCGCGGCCTTCCGGCACGCCGACGGCGCTATCCTAAACTTCTGTTCACCTGACTACGTTAAGAGATTAGCAAGCGCGGACAAACCCAAGGACGGGTTCACCCTCTCGTGCTACATCAAGATGTTCTTCGCAGAGGACGATGCCATCGCTAAGAAGATGCTGGTCAACGAAATGAAGGTGTACAACAGCATCCCTCAGTATAGGGCGATGTTTAAGGAAATGGGAGCCTCCGCAGAAATAGACGCGCTTACGGCTAATTCATCTGTCTCCGACAGGTTGAAGGAGATTTCTCTGGCCAATCCGACCGATTCTGACATCAAGGACGTTGTTGATAGGTTTAGGGAGGTCGGCGTAGACCTGCCTATCCTCTATCCATACGTGTCGGGAGACGAGGAGTACAAGACCGCTATCGTCGAGCGATTGGGCTCTTTGGCGGCGCCGTGACGGATTCAGGCACCCGCTCCGCCGGTTGAGTCCAGTCAGCACCTTTAACTAACTGCATACCTCGACCTGCCTTACTGGATGGACTAACGGTAGGAGCGTGAATACAGAATGAGTTTCGGACAAAGAGGAGGCGGATACGGTAGCCGAGGAGGCTTCGGAAGAAGTTCCGGTTCCTTCAACAAGCCAGTAGAGGTCGGTAAGGAGTATGATGTCAGCATCTCCGACACGAGCAGGCGCGGCGACGGTATTGCCAAGGTCGACGGATTCGTGATCTTTGTACCTGGTACAAAGGTAGGACAGAATGTCAGGATCAAGGTCACGCAAGTCTCTGACCGCTACGCATCAGGACAGGTAGTGGAGGCTTCAGGGGCGACCGCGGCAGCAGAGCCAGAAAACACGGAGTAGCAGTTGCAAACATAGGGTTTGCTCCAAAAGAGGGTTGAGTCGCAATCAACCCTTCCCAAATAATATCTTGAAATCGGGGGTTCTGCAGATTCTCGCTCGAAACTGAACTGCAGGATAGTACATCGACCATATTCTCCGTAGAGAGATGCCTTATCTCCGGATTGCCTGCCAAGACAGGTTGTGATGAGGCCGATTGAAGCGAGCGATACCACTCTCGTCTGGGAGCAGGTGGATGCGATTGAGCCACGGCTCGTAGCAGGCGAGGACGCCGTGGGTTCACTGAGATGGGTCGCTTCGCGCAGTTCGACAGCGGAGGCTGAGTCAGCTAGCGGGAGGATGGGTCTTCAGCAGGACCTGCTTGCGCGTCACGAAAGCCTAGACTGTCGTAAGGCAATCTAAGCCCGCTGTAAGGAGCAATGCCCGAAGGGCTGCGCAAGCAGCAGGTAGGGCTGGGCGTCCTCGACCG
>CAZAMW010000002.1:0-30017 GCA_964486265.1 uncultured Nitrosopumilales archaeon
CTAAATCTCAATCCGATAGCAGTCGGGTCCGGCAGGATCAACCGGAGTCGATTATCGGGAGTTGGTTCGCATTACTGCGGAGTTAAAGCAAAGCCCATGTCAGGTCTAACTATTCGTTAGAGCTCCATTTGTTGTACGCGCATCTGGAGGCCGTGCATATCACCGACCGGGCTCTGCCCAAAACTCAACGCAGGCGCCGCCAAGCTATGCGCAAACTCAGCCGAGGCCAGAGGTGCGCATATAAACATTATCGCCAAACGGGCCGCGAATAGCCGAAAAACCGTCCCGATTTTCAGAAACTGCAAACATGTGGGGGCGAGTTTTCTAGCCCCTGTTCTGCCCGTCCGACCACCAGGCCAGCGCCGTGATGACGACTCCTGTGATTAGGACGACTGCTCCTGGTACGAGGAACCCGGCGGCTATCGGGAGGAATGATGCTCCCGCCGTCAGCAGGCCGACATACGCCAGCCTCTCCCACTTCCCGACCGAGAACACCTCCCTTTCGATTTCCGCTCCGTTGGCGAAGAGCAGAATCAGCGCGAAGCTCAGGGCGACTATGGATACTACGACGAAATAGGTAAGGTCTGAGTGGTAATTTCCGAGCGTGAGCAGGAGACCGGCTTCGTCTCCCACGAGCCCGCCTCCTAGGCCGAAGACAAAGGCGTACGCACGCCTGTAGGTTCCTTCCTGCGCTATTCCCAGCCAGCCGGAGACCACTATCATCGCAAGGCCGTACCAGAAATGATGGAAGTGGATGCCGCTACTGACGACTACGGTGCTCGGGAAGAACGTCGTGAAGGTACGTGAGAGGATGAAGCTTACCACGAACCCGGACAGGGCGACGAACGCCAGGCTGTGATGAGTGACCGGTCTCGGGGCTTGTCCCGACATGTGGTCTATGCCACGATTGGGCTATTAGAGCGTTGGAGGCCCTCGGGACGGCGTGGTGCCCTCTCTTCACGACAGCCAGAGTAATGAGAGAAAGCGCGTTTAGGGAAGCCCATACGTCTCTTCGTTAAGCCAGGGTACCAAGGCCATCGCGACACACTGTTCGGTCATCTGTAGCCTTGACGTCTTTCCCTTGGTCAGGTGATACACTATCCCTTCTTCCTCGGTTATCTTCTCGGCGCGGGTGAGCTCGTGCGAATACTTGTCGAGTTCGCTGTCCTCGCTGCGCATCCTCTCGAGGAAGGAGGCGGGGATCATGAAGCCGGATGAGAACCCTATCCCCGAGCCGCCCTTCCTGTCCAAGATGAAAGCTACCTGTAGGTTGACGCTCCATCCATCGGCGAGAGTGGCCAAGCCGGCCTCTATCCCCACGCCAAAGTCGGCGCGACTCTCGGCCAGGGCGAATCTCGCCCTTGCGACCGCTCCCTCGGCCACCTGGTCCAACCCTATTGGTTGGGCCTTCGAGACCGTTCGCGTGTCGACCTCGACGAACCTGCAGCCCTTGAAGACGTGCTGGAAGGCATTCTGTGTTCCCCTGGTCTTCGCAGGGTTCCTCGAGCCGATTGCGACCGCGGGTTGTACGAAAGACTCCATGGAAACGATGCTCATCGCAGGTGGCGATTTATAGCTCTGGTAGGTACTCCTCCCGTTGCATACGAAGACGGGAAGCCTGGGAGCGAAACCCCCGTTTGATTTTGACAAGAGCCTGCGGTTCATGGACAGATTCAGGCCGATGAACGGGGAGCAGGACTCTTCTGGAAAGACGCTCACCAAGGCGCTCATGGTGGAGGGCCAGACGGTCGCAGTAAGGCTGGGCGGTGAACGAGATGGGAAGGCAGGTGTATACTACGAGTTGTTCTCCGACAGGCAGTTGAGCGAAGGGCTCGCGAAGAAGGTCGCAGAAAGGGTGTCGTTCTTCCTCAGCCTGCAGGACGACCTGGCCCCGTTCTATGCCATCGCTGCTAGGGACCCGAGTTTCTACCCCATCGTCAAGAAGCTCGTCGGATTTCATCATGCCAAATTCCCGTCCCTCTTCGAGATAACCTGCTGGGCCATTCTCGCACAGCGGTCGCAGATGCCGGTGGCCAAGAGGGCGAAGGATGCCCTGACGGAGAGGTTCGGCGGAAGCATAGAGCTGGAAGGCAAAGTCCATTTGGCATTTCCAGACTACGAGACAATGAGGAACGCCAGGGCCGCCCAGATTCTGGCTGCGACCAAGAACAGGAGGAGTGCGGAGCGCCTCTCGAATCTGCTGTCCACTTTCGCCGATATCGATGAAGAGTTCCTGCTGACCGCCCCCTACGAGAAGGCGGAGGAGAGGCTGAAGAGGATCAAGGGAATTGGAGCCTGGTCGGCCCAGTTCATACTCTTCAGAGGGCTCGGCAGGATTGAGAAGCTCCGGTACAACATGGGACCGGTCGAGAAGATGATGAAGGAGCTCTATGGTCCCGAGATAACCCTCGACGAGATCAACATGACCTACGGGGAGTGGTGCGGCTACTGGTCCAGCTACCTCTGGGCGTCAAGCATGGTCTCGTCGCACGAGGACTGACCAGAGTGGTTTGGATGTGGAGGCTCCCATCGCGTACGGCCGGAAGACGGCCTGGTTGGCGTCGTCCATGTCGACGACTAGTTCACTCTGAGCTCGTCGAGAAGCTTCTGTACGGTAGCGAGGGGGCGGCCATCCTGTCCCGCTATCTCCTGTTCTCCCGGCGGGTTGCCGCGATAGGTGGGCATCCTAGCACCGAGCCGCTCCTCGTAGGTGGGTATGCGCTCATTCTGGTAGAAGACGCCGATGGGCGTACGGTCCCCGAACTCGAATGACTTCATCATTGCCTGCTTTATCTTCTCTTCCATTTCTCCCACGTCGTCGGTCTTCACCACGCCATCGTAGCCGGTGATGTCCAGTTTGTACGTCCTGGGCATCGGTCTACCGGCAGCGTCCAGGAGACCCTCTCCCTGCCAGTACTCCTTGGTGAGTATGTCGTTGTATGTCGGGCAAGGTTGCAGGACGTCAAGGAAGGCGAAGCCCTTGTGCTGGACCGCTTTCTTGATGAGGTCCTTTAGGTGTCGGACGTCGTAGGCGTAGCCTCTGGCCACGAACGTGTAACCGGCGGCCAGGGCGAGCATGAGCGGGTTGATACCTTGGTTAATGTTGGGCAACGGGAGAGACTTGGTCTTCATCCCGAGTTTCAGGGTCGGCGACGCCTGTCCCTTGGTCAGCCCATAGACCCCGTTGTCGTACACAATGTACGCCATATCGACGTTCCTCCTTCCGGAGTTCACAAAGTGACCAGCACCTATGCCCATGCCGTCACCGTCTCCTCCGCACGCTATGACCTCGAGGTTGGGGTTGGACAGCTTCACTCCGGTGGCGAAAGGCAGTGACCTGCCATGTAGCGTGTGTACGCCGTAAGTGTTGAGAAAGTGGGGTGTCTTGCCTGAACATCCGATCCCCGACACAACGGCCATCCGGCTCGGGTCTATGTTCATCTCGGCCAGCGCCATCTGGACGGCGCTAAGGATGCCAAAGTCACCGCAGCCGGGGCACCAGTCGTTGTGGAAGTCGGACTTCAGGTCTGTGAGCTTAAGCGCCATTTCTCAACACTATCCTGTTCGGGGCTGAGCCATCTGCAATCTTCTTCACGGCGTCGTAGATCTCCTCCGATGACATCGGCCTGCCGTTGTACTTGACGATATATCTCTCGACAGGGACACAGGTCATCTCCCTTATCACTCCTCCAAGCTGTCCTGAGTAGTTCATCTCGACATCAATCACCTTCTTCGCGTGGGAGAGTACGTCCTTCACGTACTCTGTCGGGAATGGCTGGACCAGACGAATCTGAAGGAAGTTCACTGACAGCCCTTCGGCGTTCAGCGCCTCCATCGCATCGAGTATCGCACCCTTGGTCGAGCCCCAGCTGACGAGCGTAATCTGGGCGTCCTTCGGTCCGAAGAAGTGGACCTTCTCCTCCAAGGGTATCTCCTCTGCGGCAAGGTCGAGCTTCCTCATCCTCTTCTCCATCATCATGTCTCGGTTCACAGGATCCTCGGAGATGTGGCCCTTCTCATCGTGTTCGTCTCCTGTGTTCCAGTATATCCCGCCCTTGGTACCTATGGCCGGACGCGGTGATACTCCTGTCGCGGTCTCCTTGAACCTGTCGAACGGACCATCTTCATGACCGGGCACCGCGCCTTTGATCAACAGTCCTCTCTCGATTTTGGTGAGTGATGGGTCGAACATTTTGTAGGTCATGTCGGAGTTCGCCATCGCCTTGTCGACTATGTGGACGACCGGAAGCTGATACTTCTCAGCATAGTTGAACGATCTCGTGACATCGAAGAACATCTCCTCCAAGTCGCCGCTGGCCAGCACGATCCTGGGGAAATCCCCGTGCCCTGTGTGGAGGGCGAATCTGAGGTCACCCTGTTCGTGTCTCGTCGGCAGACCCGTGCTAGGGCCCCCTCTCTGATAGAGTGTGATCACCAGCGGGACCTCGTTTATCCCCGCCCAGCCCATGCCTTCCGCCATCAGGGAGAACCCAGGACCAGAGGTGGACGTCGAGGCGCGGCTGCCCGCGAGCGCGCCGCCGATGGCCATCGTCACTGCCGCTATCTCATCCTCTGTCTGGACGACGGTCACCGCGCCCTTCATCGATTTCAGCTCGTTGTCGACCATCACTTCTAGGTCTATGTTCTCGTGGGCCTCGAGGTACTCGCTCTCGTCGCTGGCCGGAGTTATAGGATAGTAGGTCTGAAGCCTGCACCCCGAGAGGATCTTTGCCATCCCGATGGTGGTGCTGCCTCTTAACAGAATCCGCTTCTCGGTCGTGGGGACGGTTCGGAGCTTGTAGCCGAAACTTCCGTTGTACTTCTCCCTGACGTAATCATATGTAATCGCTATCATGGCCACGTTCATCTCGGCGGCCTTGGGCTTCGACTTGAACTGCTTCCTTATCGCGTTAATCACCTCGTCTTGAGGGTAGTCGAGAAGGGCAAAGGATGCAGAGACCGCCATTACGTTCGTCATTTTTGTGAGCGCGCTGAGCGATGTCTCACCGACCTGCTCTCCGACCTTCTTCAGAAGCTCGAGGTAGGGTATCGCGTAGATGTGTACGCCGTTCCTTCTGGCAATCTCGAGGACGCCGTCCACTGTGTGAGGCAGTCCGTTAGCGTCGAGCTTTGAGTACAGGCGGCTCTCCACGTTTGCCTCAATGGTCGGAATGTTCTCGATGGGGTTGCTTCCCAGAGAGGGGTCGTAGATGATGGCGCCATCCTTACGGACCTCCCAGGCATGGCGGACGGCCGTCTCATCATCGAAGGTAGCCAGCATGTCCACGGTGTCCACGTGCGACCGGATCTGGTCCTTACTGAGTCTCACCCTGAAGTAGCTGTGCTCACCCTTGATGTTTGAGTAGTATTCCCTGTTGCCATACACCCGCAGACCACCCTGCGCTGCTGATTTCGCGAAGATGATCGCTGATGTGTCCACGCCGCTCCCTTGCGCCCCGCCAATCATCCAAGAGAAATCGTTCCTTTTCAAGAAGGCTTACCTGATTTAGGCGCTCGTGCTTAACGTAATAAGAGTATTGTATATATAGTATATAGACATAATGGCTATCATGAGCGAGCTCAGGAAGGTCCAGAAGGTGGGCTACTCCACGCTGACGGTCTCAATCCCGGCGGAATATGTCAAGAGCATGAAGCTCCACGAGGGAGACAGTCTGATGGTGAAGGAGGAGGCGGACGGAACGCTCCGGCTGATTCCGCTCACAGGCAGCCTCAGGACGCTGAAGGCCTCGATCAAGGCTGACCAGGTCGAAAACGACGAGCTGCTCTCCAAGCTGATCGTCGGCTGCTACATGTTGGGGTACGACGCAATCGAGCTGACGTCCAGGAACAAGATTAGGCCGTCACTCCTGTCGCGGGGAAGCACGACACTACGCGGTCTCAGAGGAGTGGAGGTGGTGGAGTCGGGCGGCGACAGACTGCTTGCGCAGAGCTTCATGGACCCGACGAAGTTTCCAGTGGACTCGCTAATCAGGAGGCTGCAGCTGCTCGTCTCGAGGAGCCTCGAAGCTTCGATAGAGGCACTGCGGAGTGGTAGCCCCGGTCTTCTCAACGAAATCAGGAGAACCCAGCAGGAGGTCGACGAACTCTACTGGCTCATCGTGAGGCAGCTGCTGGTCGCTCTGAGCAACCGGGAGATCTCCAGCAAGATAGGCCTCGAGAGCCCGCTTCACACGTCGGGCGACAGGGTCTCGGCCAAGACCATAGAGGAGATCGGCAGGATAATCCTGGAGGTCACGGAGGAGATTGTCAACTTCAAGGAGATTGGGATGAACGTCGATGAGAAAGCCCTGAGCAGGATCGAGGGTCTTTCCAGAAAGGCGCAGGAGACGTTCGAGAGCACCATGGACAGTTTGCTCAGTCCCGACGTCAAGACAATAGCGAGGGCGATGGAGCTCATAGAGAGCACGCTGAAGTTCGAGAGGGAACTGATGTCGGAATCGTTGGAGTCTGAGTACCCATACATGCGTGCCATAATCTCGGACTTCGGGCAGCTGGCGCGCTACTGCAACATCATCATCGAGATCGCGTTGAACAGGCTCCTGAGAAGGACCAGCAGAGTCTGTGTCATCACGAGCCAATAGAACAAGCGTTGAGAAACCCTTTTGACTGGTGGAGAGTCTCGCCCCGAATGCGGGGATAGCTAAGCACGGCCAACGGCGGCGGACCGGGTGCCGAAACTCAAGATCTAGCTGACTCTAGGAGGAGTCATCCGCTCCCTTAGGGGTTCGTGGGTTCAAATCCCACTCCCCGCACCATGCGCAGGACTCTGCAGCTCTTTCGCCATGATCACGTTCGTGGCCCGATAGCCGAGGTCCTCGTACAGCTTGCGGGCGCGTACGTTGTGTCCGAACACATGGAGCGCAATCCTCCTCATCCCCGTCTCCTTCGCCCTGTCTTCGAGAAGCCTCAGAGCTGCTCTTCCATACCCCCTCCCTCGGAGACCCTGCTCGACCTCGATGTCGTAGATGAACATCGTGCCCTTCGGTTGGTTCTCTGCCTCCGTAGTGTACCAGATGATGCCCACCTTACGGTCCTTCTCGTTCTCGTCGGCTATGAAGTAGATGTAGTGGTCCTTGGTGCGCCGTCCCTGAGGGAGGAGGGATTCGAACTCTCTCCTTGACGCCTCTGGATCCTGGTCCTCGTTCCCGGCCTTGACCCTTTCAGCGAAGTAATCTGCAATCGCGCGGTCTTTGCATTTTTGAAACTCCTCGTCGGTCATCTCGATGAAGTTGACCATGCCCGTCTCGATTCGCTGCGGAGGTTATTTCAGATTTCGTCGATAGAACCGTTATAAGACGCGAGAAGCGGATCGACGCGTTCTTGGTGAATCGCAAGAGAACGAAGACCAGCTCCTTCGGTTCGCCGGGAAGGATAAGCCACGACTCCAAGAAATTCTACCGCAGCAGACTCTACGAGGGGATGAAGGAGGAGGGCTCCTCGCGGAATCCTGAGAACCAGGTCGAGGAGAACGCGCTCGATAGGATTGTTTGCAAGTCCAGCGAGGATATGACGGACCTGCCGGACAGCAGCATCCACCTCATGGTGACGTCGCCACCGTACAATGTCGGAAAGGAGTACGACAGGGACCTGACTCTTGACGAGTATCGGGAGTTCCTGAAGAGGGTCTGGGCGGAGACGAAGCGCGTGCTCATTGACGGAGGACGATGCTGCATCAACATAGCAAACCTCGGTCGCCGGCCCTACATACCCCTCCATGCTTTCATCATAGAGGACATGCTCGACTTGGGTTTCCTGATGAGGGGCGAGGTGATCTGGTCAAAGGAAGCGAGCAGCAGCCCCTCTACGGCCTGGGGAAGCTGGCGCTCGGCATCAAACCCTACCCTCAGGGATACTCACGAGTACATACTCGTCTTCTCAAAGGGTTCTTTCTCGCGGGACAAGTCGGGTAGAGAGAGCACAATCACGCGCAATGAGTTCCTGGAGCTCACGAAGAGTGTATGGCGCATCGACGCGGAACCGGCGAGAAAAGTCGGTCATCCTGCACCGTTCCCGGTCGAGCTTCCCTACCGTTGCATACAGCTCTATACGTTCAAGGGAGATATCGTCCTCGACCCATTCATGGGCTCCGGCCAGACTGCCATTGCAGCGGTCCGGACTGGCAGACATTTCGTGGGGTACGAGACCGACCCCGACTACGTCAAACTCTGCGAGCGCAGGATTTTGCAGAGCGCCCTCAGTACGACGAAGCCTTGACAGGTTTGACTAGCATCTCCGTCAGGAATTCTTCTGTGCTCTTCAGGTCCGGAAACTCCTTCGCGAGCAGACGTTTGTCGGGAAGACTTTCCTTCTTGAAGCTCTTGATGCTGTAGATCATCGAAGTGAATCCGTTAGGCGACCTCGTAACGAAGACGAAGCACTTCTTTGCCTTGTACTTGCTCATCGCTCTGATACCGGCGTCGAGGTCGAGCATGCTGAGCTCCCTGACGACCTCAGGAAAGGAATTCAGCTTCTTCTCATAAATCAATGACATTGGTCGTTTTTACTCACATTTATACTTCAAAAACGAAGGTAAGTTCAGGAAGAGCAAGTGGCCAGTTACTTCAAGCCGCCGGACCTCAAGCTATTCAATACGATGAGTATGCAGAAGGAAGCGTTCAACACCATCGTACCGGGGAAAGTGACTATGTTCGTGTGCGGACCGACGGTCCAGAGCTACCTGCACGTGGGTCACGCGAGGACGTATAACTTCTACGACATTGTGGCGAGATATCTGTCGCACCTCGGGTACGAGGTCAACTTCCTGATGAACGTCACCGACATTGACGACAAGATCACCCAAACGGCGAAGGAGGAAGGCATAGAGCCGATGAGGCTCGCCGAGAGATACACGAAGGCGTTCTTGGAGGATATGGAGAGCCTCAAAATCTACACCGTCACCAAGTACGAAAGAGTCTCGAACTACGTCCAGGAGACAATTAGTGAGGTCGCTTCTCTGATAAGAAGTGGGCACGCTTATGTTGTCGATGGGACGGTCTATTTCGACACCTCCAAGTTCCCAGACTTCGGTAAACTCTCTCACCAGACCCCGAGCCAGCTCTCGCTCGTCCCACTCGAGCTCTCCTTGAAGAAGAAGCACCTGCTCGACTTCGCTGTCTGGCGGTCGGTCGAACTCGTGCAGGGCAGATGGGACAGTCCGTGGGGAAGGGGTTCGCCGGGATGGCACATACAGGACACTGCCGTGACCATGACCAACTTTGGTGCACAGTACGACATACATGGCGGAGCATACGACCTGATCTACCCTCATCATGAGGCAGAAATCGCTCAGGCAGAGTCTCTTACGGGAGTAAAGCCTTCAGTAAGATACTGGGTGCACACGAGTCTGGTCAACACCACCGGAAGTAAGATGTCCAAGTCGGCCGGCAACGCCCTCACGCTGAGGGAGGTACTCAAAGAGTACGGACCTGACACGCTCAGATTGTACTTGTTGTCATATCACTACAGGCAGGACATGGAGTTCGAGGAAAAGGGCCTGAAACAGATGCATGGGGTTTACACCGGCATGAAGGCGGACGCGAACACAATAGAGGAGAGAAGGGCTACGAAGGCTCGCAGACGCGACTCCGGCAAGGTGCTGGCGCCGTTCTATGCGTGTCTGAACGATGATTTTGATACTCCGGGAGCGATAGCCTTCATAAGAAAACTCCTCGAGAATGGGGCAACCGAGAAGGACCAGAACCAGGTCGAACTCTATTACGAAGCGCTCCGAATCACCTCGAACATCCTCGGTGTGAACATCTTTGGAAGATTCCGATGAGATCGGGTACGAGTTCAACGAAGTCTCCTGGTGGTCCGGCTGGACCGAGACCGTATGGCTCGGCAAGGATGCCTATCTGTTCTTCTCGAAAGACTTCGGAGAATATTTCTTCAATCGCGGCGGCTTCGTAAGAGTCACTGGGAAGGCTGCTTCTTTAGTCGACTTGATGGAAGTCGAGTTCGCGAAGCGCGACCTGAAATCCTACATCTTCCTCAGGAGCGACTCGCTCAATAGCCGTCTACTTCAGCATATGGAGAGGAAGAGGTACAAGATCGCGGACCAGATGTCCGTGATGGAGGTGGAGGAACCGTCGTTCGAACTTAATGGCGAGCTGGCACTGATCACTGGTGCGAAGGACGAGCTGCAGCGATGGGCAGAAGCCTATCTCAGGTCATTCTATGGTGACATGAAGCTTCTGGAGAAGGTGATAGGCATCCTGGAACGTGTCTCGCGTGACAAAGATACGAGCTTGGTACTTGCACAGCTCGAAGAGAAACCTGCGGGCGTCCTTGCGCTGCACAGGACGGAAGGGTTGCTGGGCGTTTACTGTGTCGGGACGGTCCCGGAGATGAGAGGGAAGCATGTGGCTAGCACGATGCTCGATTTTGCGAACAGGCTCGCCAAAGACGAAGGACGTAAGCTGATTCTGCAGACCATACTTTCGGACTTGGTTGAGCCGCTCTACGTCAAACTCGGGTTCCGACGGGCGTACACGAAAGAACTCTTTGTGAAAGGCTAGGGACTCCTTAAATCACATGGATGGGGCATGTCTTTGTTGTCCACAGGCGTCATCATGAAGCGTGACCTGGTCACGGGCTCCTTCCGATTTCTCGACATCTTCAAAGGATTCGAGTCCCTGGAGATTGTCAGGTCGATATTCGGTGACAGAACGGAGAAGGTCCTCGCTGACCTGAGGGTCGACGTCCAGGCTCGTCCGGGATACCTTCGGGTAGACGACGAGACTGGCAACATAGTGGTGAGTGGGGAATACCTCAAGACCGGAGACGAAAGATACCTCCATCTCGATGTCGTTCATGAGCTAGTGCACGTCAGGCAGTTCATGGAAGGGAAAGAACTGTTCGACAGAAGATACAGCTACGTCGACAGGCCGACCGAGATCGAAGCATACCAGACTTGTGTGAAGGAGGGAAGGAGACTCGGAATGGACGATGAAGAAGTGGTCGAATACCTCAGGGTCGAGTGGGTGACCGAGGACGAGTTCGGGCGCCTGCTCTCGAATGTTGGAGTGAATCGACGAGCTGATTCGACTCCAAAGAAGAAGCAGAATGTTTGAATTTATACCAGTCTCGAATGACTGAGGAGACGACTTCCGTGAGCAAGCTGAAGGCAATCGATATAGTGTACGCTAACTGGTGTCCGCACTGCGTTCCCACGACCATAGAGCCTATGAAGAAGGCGGCTGCGCGGCTAAGCGTTCCCCTCAACCTCTACGACATAGACACTGACGCTGTCAGGAAGGCAGATGAACTCGTCGAGAAATACGGCGACTGGACACCAGATTACATCATCCCGCAGGTCTTCCTTGAATTCGACGACGGGAAGGTCCAGCATGTCTTGACCGGGCAGCCCAGAGGGCTTGCTTACACCAAACAGGCCATCGACGACCTCTTGAGGAGCGACCTCTTCAGGAGCCTTTCCGCTGCGTAGGGCGTGGTCATGCGGGAGACTGGGATGTACATCAAGAACGCGCCTGTACTCGTTCGGAACGGAAAGAGCGACGTCGAGAGGCGGGCCAGGCGTCTCTGCCTTGATGCCATAGAGGCGGCGCTTAGTGCTGTAGAACCATCAAAGCTGGTCAAGTCTAAGGTGCGGGTCAAAGAAGGGAAGCTAATCGCTGATGGCAACAAGATTGATTTGACGAAGTTCAAGAAAGTCTTCGTCATAGGCGGAGGAAAAGCAGCGCTGCAGATGTCTGAGACCTTGGAATCGATTTTGGGCGACAGGATAGACGGAGGTGTCGTGAATGTCCTGGAGTCCCAGCTAGCCCCCGGGAATGGTCGACGTATCAGGTTGCATGGAGCAACTCATCCTTTGCCGAGCGCTATGGGGGAAGAAGGAGTCATGGAGATGCTGGAGATGGTTGGTAGACCGGACCGTGAGACCCTGGTGGTCTGCCTCGTCTCGGGAGGTGGGTCGGCCATGCTGCCACTCCCGGGGGAAGGGGTGAGCCTCTCCGACAAGGTACAAGTGACGCAGGGCCTTCTTCGGGCAGGAGCGACAATCCAGGAGCTGAACGTGGTCAGAAAGCATCTCTCGGCAATAAAGGGAGGCCGCTTGGCCCAAAAGCTCTATCCCAGTGTCGTGCTCTCACTCGTAATCTCCGACGTTGTAGGAAATAAGCTGGACTCAGTAGCATCAGGACCGCTCTATCCGGACCCTTCCACATTCAAGGATGCAGAACGGATTTTGAAGAAATACCGATTGTGGACGACGACGCCCCGGAGGGTGGAGCGCATGATTCAAGATGGTACAGACGGGAAGATTCCTGAGACCCCGAAACCCGGTTCGAAGTATTTTGAAAGGGTCATCAATGTGATTGTGGGCAGCAACGAGGACGCTTGCAACGCTGCATCGAGATATTTCAGCCGCGTGGGATGTAGGTCGACCGTCCTGACCACGAGCTACGAGGGCGAGGCACGTTCTGCAGGAATCTTCATGGGCTCTGTGGTCCAGCATGGCGGCGCTGGCAGACGTCCCATTAGCTACATCGCAGGAGGGGAAACGACCGTGGTGGTGAAGGGGAGTGGCAAAGGGGGCCGAAATCAGGAGTTCGCTCTTGGAGCGTCGATGAAAATCGCTGGAAACGGAGGAATTGCACTCGTCTCGCTGGGGACCGATGGGTTGGACGGTCCCACGAACGCGGCAGGCGGTATCGTGGACGGTTTCACGGTCTCCAGAGCTACCATCAAAGGTCTTCCAGTCGAGGATTCGTTACTGCGAAACGATAGCTATAGGTTCCTCGAGGAACTCGGGGACCTCGTCATCACAGGGCCAACCGGTACCAATGTGAACGACATCGTCGTGGCGGTAGCCGTCTAACCGACAGTTGTGCCCACCTTCTCCCTGTTGACCGCGCGTATGACGTTCTCGGGTCTTGCTCCGTTGACTACGACCAGTTTGAGCCTGTTCTCTGCTATCCGTTGTACCGCAACAGGATCTATGATGCTGTGGATGCCAGGCGAGTGTTTCCCACCGAGTATCTCGACAAGCCTCTCGTATGATACCGTGCGCAAGAGCTTTGCACCGGGATGACTGCGCGGGTCGGCGTCGTAGATCCCCTCCTGGTCTGATGCCTTTACGATTAGGTCTGACTTCCACGCTTCGGCGACGAGGGTAGCCACGGTATCGGTCGTGATTCCAGGTTTCAACCCTCCCATCACCGCGATGTGATTCTTCTCTGCCTTAGAGACCGCCCCCCTTAAGGTAACTGCGACATCATTGGTGCCGAGTGCCATACCGACAAGCCTCGCGTTGAGGCGTGAAGCCTGAATGGCGATGAGGTCTTGAGTCTTGGGAGGCAGGTCCATTCTCCTCGCCGTATCGATATACTGTCTGGCGGTGGCACCTCCGCCAATGACCAGCACGACGTTGTGCCCTTGCTTCAGGACCTTCGATATCACGTTGGAGTAGCGTTTCACCACTTCGGGGTCGAGTGGGGAGCCCAGAATCGAGCCACCCAGCCGCACGACTATCTTCAGAGCAATCGACCTGACAATCTGTGTCCGTTTCAACATAATGATAGTTCTTATAAAGCAGAGGTGGGCAAAATTGCCCGTCCGTGACAGCCGTCTGTCCTACTTGCGATAGTAAGCACCTGAGCTGACCCAGAGGTTACCATAGTCATGATTAGCAAGGCTGACTCTGTCAGGTTATACAAGATAAGAAAGGCAATCTCAGAACTATCGAGCAAGGAAGGGCGAGGTACGGAACTGGTCTCACTTTACATCCCTCCGAAGAAGCCCGTACACGAAGTAATAGCCTATCTTAGGAACGAGTGGGGTACTGCCGGGAACATCAAGTCCGACACGACCAGGAATCACGTTCAGGATGCGCTCACAAAGACCATGCAGCGGCTCAAGTTGTATAGGGAAACGCCTGAGAATGGGCTTGTGATCTTCTCGGGCGCGCTTCCCACGAATGGTCCAGGTAGCGAGGTGATTAGGCTGAACGAAATCGTCCCACCCAAGCCCGTCAACACCTTCCTCTACATGTGCCTAGCGCCCGAAACGAAGGTCCTGATGGATGATGGTAGTCAAAAGAGCATGGAGGAGCTTAAGAGTTCTTGGAAGGATGAAAGAGTGATGTCCTGGAATGCCAACGAGCACGAGCTTCAGGGCAGCATCGTCCGGGACTACCTCCGTATTCCAGCAGGTGACCGAAAGACATACCGACTGACCGTCGAAAGCGGCAGGAGTATACTGGGAACCGAGGATCATCCCTTCTGGACGGCAAGAGGCTGGGTCAGGCTGGGGCAACTGAGGAAGGACGACCTCGTCTGTTTGATGCCCGTTGCTGACCTAACAGCCTCCACAGGTGCGCATGAACCAAAGCAGAGGCGCGTGCTTCTCGACGAGGAGTCCATACGAAGAGCATCTCATTCTTCCAAGAACGTTGGTCTGGTGATCAGGAGGCTGAAGAAGCAAGGGCTTCTTCCGCTATACACAGATGATCCACGGCTCGCGATAATCACCAGAATACTCGGGCACCTCTTTAGCGACGGTTCGTTCTATCTCACCGCCGAGAAGAGACGCAGCGGCCCGTATTCTTCGCATGTCTTCGACTTTTGTCTTGGAAGCAAGTCCGATGAGGACGAACTCCGCACCGACTTTGCGAAGCTTGGTCGAAAGCTGCCCGCGGGTTTCGAGACTGCCCACAAAATAAACGTCGAAGGTAGGTCTTACCTCACCCGTACGAGGCACGTGAAACTGCGAGATACAGCAATGGCTGCCTTGTTCAGCGCTCTCGGAGCCCCGGTTGGGGACAAAGCGAAGAGGGGAGCGGAGGTCCCATCGTGGTTGGCTGGAAGCTCTCCCGACGTCCTACGGGAGTTCCTGGCCGCATACTTTGGAGGCGATGGGACAGTTCCAAGGATTGTTGGCCGGAATCTCGTCAGTCAATCGAGCGTGGGATTCCATAGGGTCATCCAGAAGAAGAGCTCGGGACTGAAGTTTGCGGAGCAGCTCACTTCCATCTTCTCAAAGCTCGGCATCGCCATCGACGGAATCGATTGTAAACCCGGATACATACGCAAGGATGGCGACCTGACAGTGGAGATTCGCCTTCGCATTACCATGTCCGAGGGGAACATCCTGAAGCTCTGTCACGGAGTTGGAATCAGATACTGTTCGAGGAAGGCCCTGACCTCTACGCTGGTGGGCGAGTATCTTCGGATTAAATCCCGAGTGCGCCAGCGGAATAGGGAGAAGGCGGCTATGGCGAAGCGTCTCCGAGAAGATGAGCTGCAGGTCAAGCAGATTGGTGAATTGCTGGCATCGCCCAACAGGACGGTGACGAATTGGATTCGAGGCACGACTGGTTCGCAGCTCGTAAAGGCCAGTCAGATGCCGACATTCGAGGAATGGGCCAGGGTGGCGAGGACGGGTCTGCAGGAGCCTCTGCTGTGGGAAAGCGTGGTGTCAATCGAAAGCGAACAAATCAAGGACGTCAGAGACCTCATGGTCGACTCCGAAGGGCACAATTTCTTCGCCAATGGTTTCCTCGTCCACAACTGCGACGACCACTTCCACGTAGAGTACCTGCGCGACATGCTGAAGGCCGAGAAGGTCTACGGCATCCTCGCCCTCGACTCGAACGACGTGGGCATCGGAATCCTCGCCGGTGACAGGCTGGACATCGAGGACGTCATGACATCAGGCATCTCGGGCAAGACGAGGAAGGGAGGTCAGAGCGCCAGGAGGTACGAACGTGGACGCGAGATGGAGCTCACATACTTCTTTAACAGGGTCTCCGAGCACGTGACCAGGATATTCATCAACGACCACAAGGTGAACGGCATCATCGTGGGTGGTCCCGGTCCGACCAAAGACAACTTCCTGAAGGACGGATATCTGGACTACCGTCTGCAGAACAACATCATCGAGGTCATCGACACCTCCTACGGCGGACGGGAGGGTGTACGGGAGATAGTCGAGAAGGCGGCGGACAAGCTCGAGAACGTAAGGCTGCTCGAGGAGAAGAAGCTCGTACAGAAGTTCCTCGGAGAGGTGAACCGGACGAACGGTCTCGCCGTCTATGGGCTCCCAAGGATAGTTGACGCCCTAAGTCGAAGCAATATCGACGTCATCCTGCTCTCGGACGACATCAACACGACCAAGGTCAAGATGACCTGCAAGAAGTGTCAGACGGTCAAGGAGAAGATCGTGGAGAACAGCAAGAGAATCAAGGTTACGCAGGAGATGCTCGCGGAGCCCTGCGCCAGCTGCGGCTCGACCGATTATGAGCTGGAGGAGGAGGATATCGTCGACGTGCTCGAGGAGAAGGCGATACAGATCGGCGCCAAGGTGGAGATGATATCCTCCGGGACCGAGGAAGGGATGATGCTTAAGTCATTCGGTGGTGCGGCGGGCTTCCTAAGGTACAAGATTTAGTCCATCTCCTTCAACTATAAGTAGAACATCAGAGTAGTTAGATCGGGTCCTATGGTTATTCGTATCGGGTTAATCGGGAAGACGAATGCTGGGAAGACTACATTATTCAATTCTATGACACTGCAGACGGCTGAGATTTCCAACTATCCCTTCACGACCAAGTCTCCGAACGAAGGTATCGCTCAAGCGGTGACCCTGTGCGTTCACAAGGAGTTCTCGGTCCAGGACAATCCCAAGAACTCACGGTGTGAGGATGGTTGGCGCTTCATCCCGATTGAGGTCACGGACCTGCCCGGGCTGATAAAGGGCGCTTGGATGGGTAAGGGGTTGGGGAACCAGTTCCTTTCGGTCGCGGCCCAGTCGGACGCGCTGCTGCACGTGGTGGATGCTTCGGGTAGTGTCGACAAGGACGGAAGGGTGACGGAGGCGGGTACTGGTGACCCGCTTGCAGATGTCGCTGATGTGGAACTGGAGCTGGTGCTTTGGTACACCAAACTCTTCACTAGCAACGTAGGCAAGATTGGAAAGCTGGCCAAGCTGCAGGGCTCCGACCTGCCCACCGCCGTAGCGGAGGTCATGCAGGGGATAGGGGTCCAGAGAGAGCACGTCGTGTATGCGTCGAAGGAGGCCCTTCTGGAGGGGAAGGATGTAGAGAACTGGACCGAGAAGGAGACCCAGAACTTCTGCTGGATCCTAAGAGATGTGTCGAAGCCCACCCTTATCATCGCCAATAAGATGGACCTGCCCAATGCAGCAGAGAACTTTCAGAAGCTCAGAGAGCAGTACAAGGACCTAATCGTAGTTCCTACCAGCGGAGAGGCGGAACTATCTCTGAGAAGGGCTGAACAGAAGGGCCTGATCAAATATGTTCCGGGGGAAGAAAGGTTTGACGTCATAAAGCCGCAGGAGTTGAGCGACGCGCAACGTACGGCCTTGGCCTACATCAGGAGGAAGGTTTTCGGAGAGTATCTACGGACCGGCGTACAGTTCGCACTGAGCATAATGGTGTTCAAACTGCTAAAGATGAACGCCGTCTACCCAGTCGCTGATCCCGAGAAGCTTACCGATAAAATCGGGAACGTCCTACCGGACGTATACCTGCTGCCAGCGGGCTCCACGCTCGACGACCTGGCTAGGACAGTCCACACAGACCTTCACAAGGGGTTGCTCTACGCCGTCGACGTCAGGACGGGTGTCCATCTCCCGACCGACTACGTGCTGAGGGACAGAGACGTGTTGTCCATAGTCTCCACCGCCAGAAGAGGGTAGGGCTTGTCGCAAGAAGAACCGGCGCTTTCTCAACTGATGGTGAGATATCCGTTCACGCCGAGCTCAAGGCTCTTCTTCGACAAACTGCCGATAGAGGAGAGCTTCTCCAGTCCGGAAGTCCTGAGGCAGAGTGAGAACAGGTTACTGGGAGCCATAAAGAGGCAGAGATACGAGAAGCATCTCTCCGAGCTCATCGAGTTCTCGAGTTTCTTTGTCGGCGCGCTGATTGCAAGCCAGGACCAGTTTCTCGGGCAGAAGTTCGCGGAGACGGAGAGCTTGACTGCGAAGGGACTCTTCGCAGAGGAGAAACTCCAAGACAAGCTGGCAATCTTGAGGGAGTGCTTCGAAACAAGACTCTCCCGTTCGGAGATTACTCCCTACGTTTGCAGTATCCCCGTCGTAGACTATCTGCGGGCTACGACCAAGTTTGAGCTAAAATCTCAAGCCTGGAAGCTCGTAAACCGTCCTCTTGCAGAGGGGCTGGTCTATTTCACGGAAAATGATGTAAACGACTTCTTCAAAAGTCTCTCGGAGAAGATGATCTATAGTGGAGTGAAGAACCTCCGCAAGGTAGCGTTCCCGAAGCAACTGTCCGGTATCCGCGAGAGGATTGTCCCATATCTTCCGCCACAGAAGGTCAGGTCGAACCGTGGGTACGTGTACATAGAGGAGCTGCTCAATCATCCCGTCTCAGATGGAAGACATAGGTTGACGTGGCTCGTACTTGCGCCCTATCTCGTGAACGTGAAGAAAATGGAAGAAAGTGAGGCGGTGGAGAGGATACGAGGCTTCGTCGCAGCGAAGGGGGAAATGAGCTCGATGAAACGCTTCATAGAGTATAATGTAAAGAGGGCGAAGAGGAACGGTCTAATGCCTCCGACGCTCGTGAAGCTCAGAACCGAACATCCAGACATCTACGCTCTGCTCCCAAAGGAAATCGTCCAGCGATACAGGCAGGGACCTGAAGCCAAGTCCTGACTAGAACGGTTATAATCGACTCTGTAAGTCCGTCTTGCTGGCGGGTGAGTGGACCTCCACCCGTTCCGCCAATGAACCCCGGTGTTGGAGGAGAGAAAAACGCAAAGAACGGAGAGCGAGTTACCAATTTCGGAAGTGTTTCTCAGTGTGCAGGGCGAAGGAATTAACATAGGTACGCCCAGCGTCTTCCTAAGGACCTACTTCTGCAACCTCACCTGTACCTGGTGCGATACGAAGTACACTTGGCTGAACCAGGACCGGTCGAAAGTTGGAATCGACTACCAGTCGATGACAGCCGAGGAGATAGTAAGCAGAGTGATGAAATTCGACTGCAAGAACTTGGTATTGACAGGCGGAGAACCACTCCTGCACCAAAAGCCCCTCTTGCCGGTCCTTTCGCGACTGAAGGAGTACGGTATGCACATCGAGGTGGAGACGAACGGCACTGTAAAACCTGGCGAAGAGACGTTGGATATAGTGAATCTCTTTAATGTGTCTCCGAAGACGTCGAACAGTCTCGTAGACAAGCGATTGAGATTGCGCCGCGGGGTCCTCGAGGCATTTGTGGCCTCGCAGAAGGCCTGGTTCAAGTTCGTCGTGCGTGATCAGGACGACCTCTTAGAGGTAGAAAGATTAATCTCGGATTTTTCGATGCCAGCTGAAAGAGTGATTCTGATGCCCGAAGGTATCAACTCCGTTGTCCTAATGGAGAGAGGTAGATGGTTGATAGAAATCTGCAAGGAGAAGGGTTTCCGATTCACACCACGTCTCCACATAATGCTCTTCGGCAACAGGAGGGGAGTTTGATGAAGTCTGACCCTCGTTCAGCGGTCGTCTTGACGTCCGGCGGAGTCGACTCGGTAACCACTGCATTCTACGTCAAGCACAGACTCAGAGCTCCACAAATGATGCTGATATTCGCAGACTACGGTCAGAGGACCTATGAGTATGAGGGCTTCTGCATCAAGGCGGTGGGCAAAATCCTGGGTACGCCGGTGAAACTCATTGACCTGAGCTGGCTGGGGAAGCTCAGCACGAGTGTCCTGACCAAACCGAAAGTGTCCATAACAGAGACAAAGGAAGAGGATCTCTGGAATCCTGATAAGGCCAAGCAGCGCATACTGAAATGGTGGGACGTAGTTCGCAATCTCCAGCTCATTACCGTCGGTCTCGCGCACGCGGAATCTATTGACCTGAATGAGTATCTCGCCAAAGGGCGCCGTAATGTCTGGGACGTCCACATCGGAATCAGGAGGGAGACCCCAGTGGCCATGAAGGATAATACACCGGAATTTCTTGAACTGATGGACAAGGTCGCGCAACAATCGACCCACTTCGGCGACTATCACGTTAAGGCACCCCTGATAACCTACGACAAGGACATGGTGGTCAAACTAGGCGAAGAACTCGGAGTCCCCTGGGAGTACACCTACAGCTGCTATTCCGGATATGGGTTCAGAACGGTGAACGGCAGAAAGCTTCCCGTCCACTGCGGAACGTGTTCTAACTGCAAGAGACGGAAGCTGGCCTTTTCCGATTCAGGCGTGAAAGATCCTTCAATCTACGCGAAGCCGTGACTTCCCTCCGGCTCGACGTGAATGGAGTCTTTCGCTATCCTGAAGGTACCGCCCAGTATGGACCTCTGACTCACCATCCCAATCGGTTTGCCTCCCTCCGTGACCAGCAAACGTCTTATGTGGTGCTTGGCCATGATCTTCAGAGCTTCATTTATCGAGGTGTCTGACGGCACAGAGAAGATGGTTGGTGACATTATCGCCTTGAGCGAAGTCTTGGACGGCAGCGAGTCAGTGGCTGCCAACCTGTAAAGGACGTCTCTTTCCGTTACAATCCCGGTTGTCTCTCCGTTCACCGTAACGAGAACGCTTCCTGCGTCGTTCTCCTTCATCAGCTTGGCGGCGTCTAGTACAGTATTGCTGGCTTCCAGCTTGAGCAAGCCGGACCTCACAAAGTCTTTCACGGTAAGCTGGCTCTCTTCCACGTGCCCAATCCAGAAAGTCGCTGAGTGGTGGCAGCTGGGGCACTCGTCCGGAGGACTCTCACTCTGTGTGACGTAAGAGCACCGATAGCATTCCCACTTTTCCATGATAAAATTGGGAAAAAGAAATTGTCCGTATATGTCTTCCTTTGATGATGCGTTGATGTCTGCAAATAGCGTATAAATTGCGATCGCAATTACCCAATCGCTAAATACTCCCCCTATGGAGATTTTGCGACTTGGATACTCCGGCTCTGCCCAAGCTTGAGGCAACGAGTTGGAATCCGGTCTTGGAAGAAGAAATCAGGAGGGTCTGGGAATCAGAGAATAGCTTCGTTTTTCAACCAAATAGCGAAAAAAAACGCAATTTCGTGATAGACACTCCTCCACCGTATCCCTCAGGGAAGCCCTGGCACCCGGGTGCGCTCACGCAGTATTCCCAGATTGACATGGTAGCGCGTTCAGCTCGCATGAGGAATTTTAATGTACTGTACCCCGTCGGGATAGACAGGAACGGGCTTCCCGTCGAGATTGCTACCGAACGCAAGTACAGGATACAACTTAGAAAGACCCCACGCGATGAGTTCATTGCGCTCTGCAAGCATGCGCTCGACGATATCGAAGCGTATATGCTCGAGTTACTGAGAAGGATGGGAATATCCGGCGATTTTGAGAACAGGTATAGGACAGATTCCGAAGATTACAGGAAACTGACTCAGTGGTCATTCATAGAGCTCTGGAACAAGGGGTTGGTCTACATCGCGAACAGGCCGAACAACTACTGCACCGACTGTGGTACAACAATCGCCGATGCAGAGATAGAGTACGAGGAGCTTCCAACCTATCTTGTCACCAACAGATTCAAGCTGAAAGAGGGTGGTGAAGAATTGCTTGTCGCGACGACCAGACCCGAACTTCTGGAGGCCTGTCAAATGGTGGTGGTCAATCCGGATGATGACAGGTACAAAGCCATAATCGGTAGGCATGTGGTGGTCCCAATATTCGGAAGGGAAGTCCCCGTTGTGGCGCACAAGAGTGTCGACATGGCGTTTGGTACAGGGGCAGTGATGGTCTGCAGCTACGGCGATTATCGCGATGTGCAGCTCTTCAGGGAACTTAGGCTGAAGGAGATAGTGGCGATAGACATCGATGGTAAGATGACTCAGGCGGCGGGTAAGTATACAGGTATGGTCATCAAGGACGCCCGTTCGCAGATAATCCAAGACCTTCAAGAGCAAAAGATAGCCGTGAAGGTAGAACAGATTCAGCACAGGACGCCATTGTGTGAACGGAGTCACACGGCTATCGAGATAATACCGATGGAGGAATTCTATCTCAAGCAGCTCGAGTTCCTTCCAAAACTTAGGAAACTGGCCAAGGAGATGGTTTTCCATCCTGAGATTCACAGACAGATTCTGACCAACTGGATGAACTCACTGACCACAGATTATCCCATCTCCCGAAGAAGATACTATGCCACCGAGATTCCGATCTGGTATTGCAGTAAATGTGGCGAACCTCACCTGCCCAAACCCGGCAAGTACTACAGACCATGGAGAGACCCTGCTCCTTTCAAGAAATGTAAGAAGTGTGGAAACTCGAAGTTTGTTGGGGAGACGAAGACGTTTGACACGTGGATGGATTCGAGCATATCAGCTCTGTACGTGACCAAGCGGCTAAGGAACACGAAGTTCTTTCGCGCCACTTATCCAGCGACGATCAGGACGCAGGGGAAGGACATCGTCAGGACGTGGCTCTACTACTCGCTGCTGAGATGTTATCTGCTAACGGGTAAGGCGCCGTTCAAGCACGCCTGGATAGGTGGTCTGGGTCAAGATGCGCAGGGACGTGCCATGCGGAAGAGCTTGGGTAACTTCGTGGACCCGGAACCGCTGCTTGAGAAGTACGGGACCGACAATTTCCGTTTCTGGGGGGCCTCCGAAGCGAACCTCGGATACGACTTCAGACTGAGCGAGGACAGAATTGCAGGTACAGGTAAGTTTCTCACGAAGCTTTGGAACACGGCCCGCTTCATTGGGTCGTTCCCTGAACCTAAATCGGCCACGCCTACGCAGACAGACAAGTGGATACTAGCCGAACTGAGCAAACTAACCGCTGAATGTATTGGCGGCTACGAAGACTTCAACATGTTCGTTCCGAGCACGAAAATAAGGGAGTTCCTCTGGAACGTCTTTGCGGCCCATTACATCGAGATGGTGAAGGGCAGAGCCTACGGAGACGTCAACAGCGAGGCCGACAGGGATGCTGCGCGTTATACGCTCCATCGTGTGATGAGGAGCATTTTATTGCTCCTGGCACCGATAGTCCCCCACGTCACGGACTACGTGTGGCGCAAGCTCTATGGCACGACCGCTATTCATCTGGAACTTTTCCCGAAAGCTACAGGTCACAAAGTTGCTCCCTCGGTCACTCGGACTCTGATAGAATTCAACATGCAGGTGTGGAAGGCGAAAAGGGACAGGGGACTAGCCTTGAAGGAGCCCATCCAGATCGAAGTTCCAAGGAAGCTCAATCCGTACCTTGCGGACCTAGTCCGGATGCATCATATCACGAGCTAGACTATTCGAATCTCTTCGAGAGGATTCGGTAGTCGGCTTGGGATATCCTGACGTTGATTGCCGCGGCGTTCTCTTCTATGTGCGAGATCTGGCCAGCTTTGGGAATTGTGACCACAGGTTCCGGATAGGTTACCCAGTTCAGCATCACCTGGGCGGGCGTCATCTCGTACTTCTCTGTGATCTCCTTCGGAATCCTGCTAGCAGGGATGCTCCCGGTTTCGAGAGGACTGTATGCTATGACGGTGAGCTTCTCACGCTCACAGAACGGTAGAACGTCAGCCTCTATCGAACGCGAGGTAAGGCTGTATCTTACCTGATTAGAGACGAGTTCGCTGCGCGGTAGAGACTCTTGTGCTTGCATGGTCTGTTCTACGGAGAAGTTACTCACACCAATGTATCTCGTCTTACCAGTCGCCACCAGTTCTTCCATCGCCTTCATCGTTTCACGTATTGGAATCCGTTGATTAGGCCAGTGGAGCTGGTAGAGGTCGACGAATTTCACCCCCAACCTCTGTATGCTGGCTTCGCAGGACCGGATTAGGTCGTCGTAGCCGAAATGCTCCGGGGCAACTTTGGTGGCAAGGAACACGCTCTCCCTCGACGGAGCGATTGCCTCGCCTACGAGGGTCTCCGACCTGCCGTGTCCGTAGACCTCGGCTGTATCGATAAACTTCATCCCGAGCTCTATACCTCTCTGAAGCGCCATAATCTCGTCCCTGCGTCTTTCCCCGGTCAAGTTTCCGAGGGCGTAGGTGCCCATGCCTATCACAGAAATCCTCTCTCCCGTGCGTCCGAGCGGCCTGCGGTCCACAGCACCGCAGGCGCGTATCCCCGTTTTATTCTATCTGATGGAGTGCGATTACCATGACGGTGCTTACAAAAGGTTAAAAGAAAACGGAATGCGCAAAGGCCGATCGATGTCTATTCTTGAGAGCCCTACTGATGAGGCTAAAAGGATAATTGAGGCCGCTCAGCAAAGGAAGATTACGCTCAGGCTGTTCGGAGGAGTGTCGTTCTTCTTTAGGTGCCCGTCGGCCAAACATAGGAGTCTTCAGAGAAACTACGTCGACGTAGACTTCATGGGTCATGCAAAGCAGTCTAAGGAAATCAAGCAGTTGTTCGTGGAACTTGGATATGTACCGCGGGACAGGTTCAACGCTATGCAGGGCTACCGACGCTTGATCTTTAACGATGTTGGGCATCAAAGACGCGTGGATATTTTCCTCGACGTCTTCGAGATGTGCCACAAGTTCAACTTCAAGGACCGCCTTGAGATTGATCAGTACACCATTTCCCTGGCCGATATGCTTGCGACCAAGCTACAGATAGTCGAGATCAATCAGAAGGACCTGAAGGACATCGTGAGCATGTTCTCTGACCACGACGTAAGCAACGGCGATGTTCCGGAAGCAGTTAATGGTGCATATCTTGCCAAGCTGTGTGGTGGCGAATGGGGATTGTATAAGACGCTTACAATGAATCTGGACAAAGTCCTCAAGGTAGTCAATGAGTTCGAGCTCTCCGACCCTGAGAAGGCTCTAGTGACTGAGCGGGTCAACAAACTCAGGAAGATGATAGAGGATGCGCCCAAGAGCATGGGATGGAAGATGCGCGCCAGGGTCGGAGAGCGCGTACAGTGGTATGAGCTGCCAGAAGCAGATAAGGAGGTGGTGGATTCGCGCGTCTCCACCGAAAACGGAACGCAGGGCACGTGAGGTTTTAAAACCTCAAACTGGTGAGTCAGGCATTGGTCAAAACAAGGCTGTTCTTCGTCACGGACGTCCACGGATCGGACAGGTGCTTCCGCAAGTTCGTAAACGCAGGAAAGTTCTACAACGCGAGTATACTCATACTTGGGGGTGACATCACTGGGAAGATGATTGTCCCAGTGGTCAAGCAACCCGATGGCAGCTACAAGAGTGAATTTGGTGGGACGGCATACGTGATAAAGTCGCCTGAGCAACTGGCCGACGTAGTCAAGAACATCAAGGACTCTGGTTTCTATCCATACTTGTCGGAGCCGAAAGATGTTGAGGAGTTGTCCGCAAAACCGGAACTCGTTAATCAGTTGTTCAAAAAGCTGATGAAGGAAAGCATAGAAGGTTGGATGAGATTGGCCGAGGAGAGATTGAAGGGCACGGGCATCAAGTGTTACGTCTCGCCCGGCAACGACGATTTCTTCGAGATTGACGGGGCCCTTGACTCAGCGACCTACGTGATAAACCCCGAGGAAAAGACAGTAAACATTGATGGTGAGCATGAGATGATTACGCTGGGATACGCCAATCATACCCCATGGAACAGCCCAAGGGAAGTCGATGAGGAAGTCCTGCAGCAGAAGATAGACAAGATGGTGTCCCAGATCAAGGACATGAAGACGGCGCTGTTCAACCTCCACGTGCCTCCTATCAACACCGTAATCGACCAAGCTCCGAAGCTGGATGAGACATTGAAACCAGTCATCTCTGGAGGCAGCATAGTCATGACGTCGGCAGGTAGCACTGCAGTCCGAGCAAGCATAGAGAAATATCAGCCTCTCGCCGGAATTCATGGTCACATCCACGAATCACGCGGGATGGTCAAAATTGGTCGGACAGTTTGCTTCAATCCTGGAAGTGAATACAACTCGGGCATCTTGAAGGGTCTCCTATGCGACTTGGACAAGGACAAAGTAAAGTCGTACATGCTCACGTCTGGTTAAGAAGAGCCTCGGGAGGGATTTGGACCCTCGACCACCTGCTTACAAGGCAGGTGCTCTACCAGGTTACCCGAAAGGCACCGCGCCTTTCACTGAGCTACCGAGGCCCCAGTATCAGACGGCCCGCTATTGTCTTTATCTTCTTTGTCCCCTTCACGCGCTAGAAGGTCTAATGAGATGAGCCTCAGGAAGTACAGGAATTCTTCATCGTGAAATACCGTTCTGGTCGTTAAGTTCCGGTCGCTGGCGATCGAGCTAGCGAGTAGATGATAGCATGTCTTGCTCCTGCCTCCCAGGACGCTGAAGAAGAAGTGATTACACGAGCAGAAGGGTAACTCTGGGTCGATGAATTCGTCTCCATTCCTCCCGACGACCGTACGGATAGCGTGATTGCTCGGAAGGAACACGTGTTCCTTCACACGGCCTTGTAGCACGGCGTCTACGGCCCTCTCTACGTACTTCGAGCTCGAGCGGTCAGCGTATTTCGAGAGAAGTTCATCTCTTGTTTGGGCTCGCATGTTTCTCCTCACTCAAAGAACTCTGCGAGAGACCTCTGAGCTTTGGCCTTTGAGAGGTCACTTACTCGTATCCCGGCTCGTCTGAGCTCTCGTCCGTCGTCAACAAGCGAGGAGAAGAGTTCCGTCAGTACGTTCTCAAGCGACAGGAAGTCTCTAGTCGGAGCATTCAGCCTTCTGCTCCGTGTCTTCGTCGAAAGGTCTGTGAGCATCCCAATCACCGAGACTGAATGAAAGAACACTTCGTTGTTGGTTATCTTTCTCTGAAGATCGGCCATTGCAGGAGAGAGCTGGGCGACTATATCTTGTACTTCTCGAGAATTGCGCTTCAGGGTTATCATCCTGCTCAATTGCGTTACCTCTCCACTCTCTACGACGGGTTCGTCATTAATCCCGTTCGCAGCGTTGTGCAGATAGATTGAGAACTTGTGGTCAAGCACGCGGTCGAGCTCGTCTAGGTTCTTCTCGGCGAGGTCGGCCACCGTAACTATCCCGATACTCTTGAGTATGTTCGCGCTCTTGGGGCCGACCCCGTAGAGCTTCTCTATGAGCATGGGGCCGAGGAATTGAGGGATCCGCAATGGAGGGACCGAAGTCAGGCCGTCGGGTTTCTTGAAGTCAGATGCCAGCTTCGCGATGATCTTGTTAGGGGCTACGCCTATTGAACAGGTAAGCTTCTCTTTCTCTAGAATGGCCGTCTTTATCCCCACTGCAATCTTTGTGGCAGTCTCATAGTTTTCCGTTGATTTTTTCGTTATGTCGAAGAAGGCTTCGTCTATGCCGGTCTGCTCCATTGCATCGACGTGCCCTCTGAGGATTTCCATTACACGATTTGAGTAATCCTGGTACTTTCCGTGATTCATTGGTACGAATGTGGCAAGGGTCCCCTCAAGTAGTCTCTTGGCCGCTGCTATCGGGATAGCAGATTTGACACCGAGCTCTCTGGCCTTGTAGTTCGCGGTGCTGACGACCCCGCTGTCTTCTGTACGCCCAGAATATACGCACACCACGAGCGGAAGGTCTCTAAGAGCCGGATTCTCTATCTCTTCTACTTGGGCATAGAAGTAGTCAAGGTCCAGATGGCCTACAACCCGCGTCAAGCTTTCGCAAGCCTTGGGTCTCCGCTTAAGAGGTTTTTTGGTGGGGTCGGCCGGATTTGAACCGGCGCTCTCAAGCGCCCGAGGCTTGAAGCCTGGACCAGACTAGCCGACGACCCCGCTCGTGCCCCGACCTAAACCGACGGTTATATCTCTGTAGCGGCGAACCGATGAAATTCTCGAGCGCGTAGGCGTTATAAGTGGGGTCGTTCGGTGTATCAGCTATGCCGGAAGCTACGAAAACCGTAATCGTTGGTCAATCAAAACCCATACTGAACTACGTCACTGCGTGTATCACCATGTTCAACGGCGGAGCTGATCATGTGGTGCTTCGCTCGAGGGGAGAGGCTATCAATATGGCGGTCGACGTCGCACAGTTACTCAAGAAGAGGTTCTTCAGCCAGGTCCAAATTTCGAAGATTCAAATCGATGGTGAAGACGTCGTATCAAGGGACGGAAGACAGCTCAGTCTCCCAGTGTTGGAGATTGAGCTATCGATGCCGAAGGCTCAGAGTACAACCTGAGCAAGCAAGCTCCTGAGCCTCGTCGCTTAACTCCTTCCTCGCAATGGATGGATGGTTTGAGGCCGCCTGTACTTGTCGCATAGCAGAAAGGGGTCGTGATGGACGGCGATGTATGACTTCGATTCTCTCATGGAGGAAATACTGAGGAATAAACCTGAGATCAGCAGAGAGGAGGTGATGAGCATGATCGAGGATAAGAAGCGGACAGTGGGAGCGGGTTTCCTGACCGACCAAGGCGCGCTGTTTCTAATTGCGGGAGAGTTAGGCATCAAACTCGAGCACGCCACCGACACAGACCTCACATTGAATGACCTTTACATAGGAGCCAATGATATTACCATAGTTGCCAGGGTCCTCGCACTTTACCCTGTCGCTGAGTACAAGAGAAAGGAAGGTGATACGGGACGGTACAGACGAGTGGTACTCTTCGACAAGAACAATGTGACCAAGTTGACAATTTGGGATGATAGTCCGGAGGCATTGAAGTTGGATGACATAGCTGTCGACACACCAGTAAGAGTAGTCAATGGATATGTTAGGCAGGGTCTGGATGGCAGACCGGTGCTGAATCTGGGCAAGAAGGGCAAGATTGAGCTCGTCAAAGAAGAGAAGGTCTCTTCCAAGCTGGCGTCTTTGAACAGTCTATCGAAAAGAATCACGAATATTGGTGATGTACAGAACGTTATAGCCGTCGAAGGTGTTGCGCTCTCAGGCAGCAGAAGTTCGACCTTCACCAGACATGATGGTTCTTCGGGTTCACTGACGCAGTTTGAATTGGGGGGCGATTCGGAGGGGGAGAGAGTGAGGATAGTCATTTGGAGCTTGGTCAATGTCGAGATAAGGCCGGGTCAGGGGGTGACCGTTACGCATCTCAGGGTCAAGAAGGGCATGAACGGTGACCGCGAGCTCCATGGGGACGGAGGGAGCGCGATTCTGCTTCGTAATTGGGATAAGCTTGTAGCTGCACAAGCGTACTCTAAAGTCAACCAAGTGACCAAGAATCACGAGAAATACAGTGTGGAAGTGATGGCGCTCTCCAATCCGACTATTCTTGATGTCCATCTTAAGAGCGGTGAGGTGGTCCAGAAAGCGGAATCGACGATGGGGGACGACACCGGAGAGATTACGGTGGTAGGATGGAGGGCTCAATCCGGGCCAGTAGGTAAGATCGATGTTGGTGAAAAGGTGAAAATAATCAACGCGGTATCTCGAATGTCTCGAACGGGCGGCATATTCTTGGAGCTAGATGAGGAATCGGAGGTAGAGAAGGTCTAAGGTTAACCCTGATTCTTTGGTCTTCGGAGCACTTCATACTCGTACACGAAGATAATTGCGAGTGTGATGACGAAGAGCGCTATCATTGTACCGCTGAGAAAGTTGTAGTAGCTAGCAGTACTGAGCGATGAAATCATGTGTGTTGATGGCCGTCAAGATTGGTCGGGTATAAGTTTTCTGAAAGTGCCGGGGGCGGGATTCTCGTTCTCCTTACTTTCGAGCCCGCGACCTCCGGATATCGCATCCGAGCTTGGGATTATGAGTTTCGCCCACTTAAGGGTCGTGCCCGGCGCAATAAGCCAAGCTATGCTACCCCGGCACCCCTTTCGACCGAGGATTCATCGTCTTTTAAATCACTCTATAAGGCAAATGGGCTCTTGTTGCGCACCTGACCTACCAAACACTAAAAAATCGCACATATTGGTGTCTGTCCACATCGCCTCGGTAGCTCAGCCTGGTAGAGCACTGCCTTGGTAAACCAAGAATCCGAACAGGCAGGGGTCCCGGGATCAAATCCCGGCCGAGGCTCTTTGTCCAGCTCAAAACGTTTGATATGCAGAGTTTCAGATTACTTTAAAACCGCTTTCCAAATCGAGTCGACAGCTGCGGGGGTCGCCCAGCCTGGTCAACGGCGCGAGGCTCAGGACCTCGTCCCTTA
>CAZAMW010000003.1:0-24543 GCA_964486265.1 uncultured Nitrosopumilales archaeon
GACCAACGATACTGCCCTGACTTTCATCCCTCTCTGCGCGACAGCCTTGAGCAGCTTCACGATGGCGAGGGTGAAAGAAGGGGGATAGGTCTCGAAGACCAAGACCTCCTCCTTCGCCGCTGTCGTGATGTCAACAAGTTTTCTGCGTATTGCTTGATCGCCTTTGACCGTCCACGCCACATCGTGTTCGGCGCTTCGAACTTCCCTGTACTCTCCCTCCAGTGTCTCGCTCACCTGATTCGCCGACGCAGCGTAATCCTCTACGAGCCGCTTGACAAGTGACTTCGGGTTGACAGCGTGGTACAAGAGAGTTCGTCACCGTCCCCCGGCAAGTAAACAATACCGGAGTCGGCCTGTCGCAAAGACTGATATAACGAGCGGAAGCTTCCCGAATTGATGACCCAGAAGAGAGGGGTAGCGGTCGAAAAAGTTGACGCCAGCCAGATGATGCCCAACACCTATGAAAACTGGCTCAAGAAGCAGCAAAGTAGAGATGTCAGGGCGAGGGCCGGTTTCATTGGGAAGCAAGCTATTGGAATGGACGCGCGGGGGGAGGACGAGGTCAACAGTGCCGAGACCGTTCACGAGAAGGCGAAACGCCGCAAGAGAGGGAAGAGCGTCCGCTAACCACTACTACCTGGTCGGCTTTCCCGGCGCAGAGACGATACGGGTATGCCTTGAAATTCGCCGGTCTCGGTGAGAACTGTCTACGCCAATACAAAATCCGGTGTTCATTTCGTCAAGAACACGACATTGCGAGAGAGCCTCGAGTTTTAAGATGCCCCTCGCACCAGGACCTGCGTGACTTCGCCTTGGCTCCCCGCGTGACTGTCATGGTTCTGTTGCATGCCATGATTTAATCGCATCAGCTAGCGATTGGTTTGAAATTGATTGCCAGCATAAGGAAAGTGAGGCGCCTCCATCGCCGGCCCACATCGACCCGGATGACAGCGATCACATAATCGAGCGCGCCACCCGACTTGTGCGCCGTCGATACAGGACGTAGACCACGAGGCCAACCAGCACCGTCACTCCGCCTATAGCCAAGGACTCCTCTCCGAGGCTGGCGACCATCAAGCCCGAAAGAGCGATAGAGATGATCTGGACGTAAGGATATCCGCGTGAAAGGTAGGCACCCTTTATCCCCCGCCTCCTCGCCACCATTACCTCTACCCCTGACAGCATATACGAGAGTATGATGCCAAAGTTCGCGACCAGTGCAATCGCTTCCACGTTCCCGAGGCTGAGGGACGCGAGCATCACCACTGCTGTGACAGCGGCCGGGACCTTGGAGCCCCTGGCAAGAAGCGACGGCAGGACCCTGTCCTCTCCCATCTGCTTTGTCGTCCTCGAGCTGGCTATGATCAGGGAGAGGGTAACGGTCAGAGTCGCAGTCAACGCGGCAATGCCAACAATGGCCGAGACGGGAGCGGGTGCTTTAATCGTCGATAGTGCCAGCGATAGAGGGTTTGACGCGGTCCCATATTGGTTCCATTTGAGCGCGAAGAGCATCGCGAACACGACGAGCAGGTAGAGCAGAGTGCTGATTCCGAGAGACGAGATTATGGCACGAGGCACCGTCCTGGGTCCGTCCTCGACGTCGGGGGTCAGTGTGGCTATAGTGTTGAACCCTGAATACGCGAAGAAGGCCAGGCTCGCCGCCTGGATGACCCCAGGGAACCCCGTGGGTGCCAGGGGTTCAAAGTTTCCCGGAGAGTACTTCCCGAAGAGAAACACCGAGGCCACAAGGAGAGCTAGTCCCGCGAAGGTGAAACCCACCAGCCACTTCTCGAGATCCGAGGCTATCTTGATGCCGCGTACCTCGACCCAAGAGAGCGCAACGATGAGGGCCCCTGCCAGTGGATAGTATGCGTACTGAGGAAAACCAAACTGTATCAGATAGGCGGAGAAGCCCAGCGCGACCGCGCCTCCGCTAACCGCGTATGAGACCAGTCTCAGCCATCCGACCAGAAAACCCGTCGTGTCCCCTAGAGTGACCCTTGCGAAGCTGTAGACGCCGCCCTCAATTGCGGGGAACTTCGACGACAACTCGGCGCTGTTGAGTCCGACGGTGATGGCAAGGCCAGCCGTTACCACGAAAGCGAGAAGGGCTCCGGGCCCGGCCTCGCTGATCGTAGAGCCGACCATCACGAAGATACCAGCTCCGACTATGTTCCCCAGCCCTACTGAAGTCGCCTCCCAGAAGGTCAGCTTCCTCCGCGCCAACGCTGCCGCAGACCATCGTCTGCCCTGGCTTTGGCCTTTGCCGACCGGCATCGAGAGCAGCGCGGTTCGCTGCGAATCGACGCGTCTCGGCAACTTGTAGGATGGCGAGTCTGGTGGTGACGATGGGCTGCTCTGTGGAGGAGGCGTGTCCTAGGCCCATACTCGCCCAGATGCAGAAGAAACTGGTTGACTGGAATCTCGGGGACTCAAAGGGGAAGCCGCTGGAACAGGTGAGAAAAATCAGGGACGAGATAGAGAGGAGGGTCACCGACCTCTAAGTCTGACTTGAACGCTCCTTCGCCCTGATGTGAGAACCGTCCTTCGGTGCTCATGTGACTTCTCGGTAGGTGGCCGGCTTGTCCGGTGAGAGGCTGACTACGCAGTTCGAGATGATGTAGCCCGCGCTGTCCGTCTCCATGGGAAGGTGCTCCATCTCCAAGTCTGGACTGCACGTTAGAGTACTTGCCTCCGTACTTGGATTGCGTCTCCCTGTGCTCTCCAGACCATCCCGGGGTTGCGTCGGCTCCAATCGCAAGTCCATGGCCGCCTACGAACTGTGGAGCCCTGAACACAGCAACTCCTCCGCCACTGCAAGTCCAATAGGACACCGCTGTTCGAATATCTCTATGTCACGGCCTTCCAGATCTTCGTCTCAGAGCCATCTATCGACCAAGTCACGGGGCTAACGGGGTGACTTCGCTAGGGGGTACAGGGCCCTGACCCGCTGATCGCCTGGGCGTAGACCAGCCCGGCACTGTCTACGCTTAGTTTGATGGAGGGGAGAGGAGTCTGAGCGGGTCCCCGCAGAACTCGTCCGGAGGCGTCGAAGACCGAACCGTGACAGGGACAATAGATCTGGTTCACCGAAGAGTCGTAGGAGCACTCGCAGCAGATGTGGGTACAGAGCATGCTCAGCGCGGTCAGCGTCCCATCGGCGTTCTTCAGCAGGATGTTGGGATATCCGCTCGGATACTCGAAGTAGACCGGCGAGCCCACCTGGAGCTGATTCACGTTGGCGATGGCGCCGTTGGGCAAGCTCGAGGTGGACGTCTGGGTAGCCTGTTGCTGGGGCGCGGGAAGTTTCACGGACGCTGCGAACACTGCCCCTCCAATGACCGCGGCGAAGGCCGCGAACGCCTTGACAAAGTCCCTTCTGGAGTAGCTGAACTGCTTGCCGCGTCTGCCCTTCCTGACTCTGGCGAGGTAGCTTGCGTACGACCTTCCGAACACGCCGGCGACGATGACGGTCGCCTGGAGAGCGAGCAGCGCATCGTAACCCGGGAGCCCAAACAGGTAGCGCGCGAAGTAGGGGATGGTCATGTTGTACTGCGGGGCCGTGACTATATCCCCAGCCTGCAACAGGAATCCCAGAGCGGCCGCTGCGAGACTGGGCACATAGACGGAACGTCTGGCAAGGAGGTTCAGCGTGCCGAGTACGACGTCAATGACCACGATGAGGACCAGACCGTAGGCGTGTGATAGCGCGAGATGCCAGAGGGAGCCATCGGTGGCAAGGAGATATATGCCCGAGACGGCCGAAAGGAGGAAAGCGGCGCCCATGACGAGCTGAATCCGTCTCAGGCCTGACCCTGCATCGGATTTCGAGAGAAACCCCCCTAGGCGGGTGGACGGCGTCCCCGCTGACTGATTCTGGCGTGAGCGGCATGCTCTGCAGCGCTCGCTCTGGGAGAAATCCTCTGCCCCCGGGACGCTGCGGCAGTGGATGGCTTCCATTCCCTTCACCTCAGTTGAGGGCCGCCGCAGTCACGAAGAGGTCGCCGTTCGAGTCAACCTGCACGCCGTACTCTGGAAGGGGGCGGGGTGCTGGCCCTCCCAATACGGTCCCGTTGTTTGTACTGAAGGTCGCTCCGTGACATGGGCATCTTACCGATGGGCCGCCTCCGTATTGTACGGCACATGGCCGGTGCGTACAGGTCGCACTGAACTCCTTCCATCCGCCGCTCACGCTGACCAGGATCGAAGCGCCATGGGATGGAAGATTGAAGAAAGCCAATGTCTTGCCGCTCGGCGCACCCACCGCGGTTATGAAGACATAACCCGGCGGTGCTTGAATCTGAGGCGAAGCGCCTTGGCTGGCCTGTGATGATAGTTGCTGAATCGTCTGCACGGATTGTTGCTGCGGTACCGATTCGACCCGCGATATCAGCTCGCTGACGGCCGAGACGATCGTCACGACCAGCGCAGAGCCATTATCGAGCGCCGCGACAGTTTGCTCTGAAGCTTGAGGGGGGGCAGTTCCAATCGTTTTCGTTCGACCTCGACTGTTTCATTTATAATCGATTGTGGTGCGAGTATCTATCCGTACACGGAAGCCGGTCGCTCTTTACTTCTTGATGACTACGGCAATGAAGAACAGCAGGAGTATGAGAAGCTCCAGTATCGTCGTGATCACTAGGTCGGTCTGGTAGCCCACTGCGAACACTATCACATCGAGCTGCCTTATTGCGACCTCCACGGCGAAAAGGGCGAACGACACAGAGACCACGAGGAGCCTCCTGAGATGCGTCTTTTGATATGCCGAGAGGGAGAGTGCGAAGAGCAACAGCGCGAAGACGCCGACTGCGGCGTCGAGGACCTCCTGGGACTCTAGCCCCTGGTCAAAGTTGAGCAGTGGCGAGATGATCTGAACGATGAGTTGTTCTGTCATCTCCTTGTCTCCTCACCTTCGCCTCCAGAGTATGAGATAAAAATATCCGCCAGCCTGCTGGACCATGTCTCCCAAACCGTCGGATGGTAGCTCCTGATGAACGAGGCGATCTCCGCGGCCTTCGTGCCGGCCACTCGATAAGTTACCGACCTCCCACTCTGTTGCCTCTCGACAATTCCAAGGTCCACGAGCCGCCTTAGATGCCAGGAGACGGTGGGCTGGGTGACGGATATTGCGCGGGCAAGCTCGTCCTGACCCTGGTCGGGCGCCTCCACTATGCTCATCAGGAGCTCACGGGGCGTGTCGAGGCTGAGCATACCCAAGATGTCTTTCTGTCTCTCTCCGAAGAGCGCGGCTGGATAGAAGAACCTGTAGAGGCCCCGTCTCACGGAAGTCACCCGGCCGTCTCTTTCCAACCTGTGCACGTGGTATTGCACATCGCCCATCGCTAGCCCAAGCTCCCGGCAGATCTGTCTGAGGTGCACGCCGGGTCGGCTCGTGATGTATTCGAGTATGCACCGCTGCGTCGCGTCGATCGAGTCATAGGGCTGACTCGACGGGGACCGAAACGGACCGGCGTCATCGGGCCACTTGTGGGAGATGACCAGCCGCCGGAGAACGTCGCGCAACATTTTGGGATTATCTCCAAGGCCGTTTAAGTCTGTCCCGTGCTAAGCAGCAGGTGTCGCAATAAGAGTCCAACCTCTCGGTGCGACCGTCATGAGAAGGTCAGTCGAGTCGCACGCATAGATGTTTGCACCACAAGCATCTAAATGGCCACAATTCGGGATGAGCCAGAAATCTTGACGGCTCCCTCTCGGTTGCCAAAGCTGGCTTACATAGACGCACGGGGCGTCCTCCTGATTGCGGCCGCAGTAGCTCTCGTCCTCTCGCTCACCGAGATTCTCGAGTTCGTCGAACTGCCCTATGAACCGCTGGTCGGAAATCTCTTCGTTTCGGGGTCGCTTTCCTCCGTCAGCTTCGTGACATCGCTGATGGTCGGCCTTGGCTACGCCGGTCTTTTCCTGCTCATGTTCCTCGAGAGCGCGTCTCTCCCCATACCGAGCGAAGTCGTCCTCCCCTTCGCAGGCTACCTCGTGTTCGTGGGCAGCTTCAACCACGAAGCGGTGATGGTGGTCTGTACGCTGGCCGGGCTGTCAGGGGCTCTCGCGGACTATTACGTTGCCCTCAAGCTCGGGAGGCCTGTCGCCCGAAAGGCGTTCGGATGGCTCGGAATCGATTCGAAGAGCTGGGATGGAGCTGAGAGATGGCTGGACAAGAAGGGGTCCTGGAGCATCCTCGTGGCCAGATTCATACCCGGTCTCAGGTCTGCGATATCACTCCCCGCCGGTGCCCTAAAGATGGACCTGAGGGCCTTCACGGCGATGACCGCAGTCGGCGCGTTCGGATGGTCCGCGCTGCTGGTCTACGTCGGATACTCAGCCGGAAGTCTTTGGCAGACCGCGCTGGCTAGCTCGGTGCCGGTCCTAACCGAAGTCGCTCTTTTCGGGGTCGCAATCGCTTCGGCCGCGTACGTCGCGTTCTATGTCGCCTCGAAGGCTAGACCAACGAGGGCGAGTCGGGTCGCCCTCACAGATGAAAGTCGACTTGGGAGCGCCTAGTCAATAGACAGGAGCGGTCCGTCACCCAGTTCCAGTTTGGTGCTCTTCTGCTGCTCTGCCAGTTGTGATAGCGGCCAGTGCATCGAACTCACAGGCGGGCAGTCATCGGCGCGCAATGTCATCTGCAGCTCGCAGGAATCCGTCTCGTTTTGGCAGCTGAAGGGTCTACCGAGTTCCACCAGGAAATACTCTCACGAATTATCAGAAGCCCCGTGTTTTCATGGAGTGCTTAAGAGGTCGGGGCTGGCAGGTACAGAAGGGTGAGAGCCTGAGGTCGAAGGCACAATCCTGGGAAGTCGAAAGGGTGGCATCGGGAGACCTGGACGGCGTTCGGAGGCTCCTTTCCGAATCTAAGCTTCCGGTCGACGGACTGGATGAGACAGAACTCTGGCGCGTTCGGAAAAGCTCACGCGGCGCTGTGATTGGCATCGCTGGCCTTGAGACCTGGGGACGCCAGGGACTTGTCAGGTCGGTCGTCGTGGACGACAGCCATCGCAGGTCGGGCGTGGGAAGAGCTCTCGTTGAGCGAGTCTTCGAGGAAGCGCGTGTAAGGCATCTGCTCGAGCTGTATCTGATAACCGAAACAGCGCCTCTCTTCTTCGAGAGGCTCGGGTTCGAGCCGCTAGAACGCAGGAAGGTGAAGGACGCGGTCCTGGACTCGGTGGAATTCCGGGGGGCGTGTCCCGATACCGCGCCGGTAATGCGGCTTGACCTGGAAAAAGCGGCGCCGTCAGGACCGCAGAAAGACGAGTCGGCTACGGCGTCTTCGGCGTATGACCGAAGTAGCGTATCTCGATTGCCAGACATCCGTTTGGCGAAGAGAACGGTCCGTGCTTCAGACCAGGAGCCCGGAAAGCGTAGGCTCCGCGAGTGAAGGTCTTGTTCAGCGTGCGGTCGGTAAGGCTGCCGTCGACCACCACGAACTCCTCGAAGAAGTCGTGCACCAGGATGTCATCCAGCCTCGAGCCCCGATCGAACCTCACCAGACGGGTGTACGCATCCGTGTCCGGGTCCTTGCTGAGGACCCTCTCGTACACTCCTTCGTGAATCTTGGTCCAAGGTATCGACTCGGAATCCAGATACTCGAGACTCTTTCTTGGCATCCCTGACACCGAGGATCTAAGTGGCCACCCTTATGGGCGCGAGAGACTTCATCGTGTCGTCGAGGGCCGCTATCGTCGTCTCGAGCTCCTTCTCTTTGTGGGCGACCGAGCTGTAGAGCTTGTAGGGGGCGAAGATCGACCTCTTCAGCAGTCCGTACGTCACGTCCTCCTTCATCTGACCGTTGCCCATCGACTCGGACCGGAAGTCGACCACGTCCTTCTTGGTGAACGTGAAGCCGGTGACCGCGCCGTCGCCGTGGACCTGCGCCGGGACCCCGTGGTGGTCGAAGACCTCCTGCATCCTCGCGCGGAGCTTCTTCCCGTAGGAGTTCAGCCCCTGGTAGACTCCGGGCCTTCTCAGCTCCTTCAGGGTCGCCAGCCCGGAGGCGCAGGAGATAGCGTTGCCGTTGAACGTCCCCGTCATGAAGACCCTCTTGTCGGACGTGCTGCCGTAGTATCCGTTCTGCGGGTCGAGTGCGTCCATGAACTCGGCCTTCCCTACCACCGCCGCCAGAGGGATGCCTCCGCTGAAAGTCTTGCCGACGCAGGCGAGGTCCGGGACCACGCCGTAATACTCCTGAGCCCCGCCGTACGCGAGACGGAAGCCCGTGACGACCTCGTCGAAGATCAGCGGGATGCCCTTCGCCTCTGTGATCTCTCTCAGCTCCTGCAGGAATCCCGGTCTCGGAGCGATCGTCCGGTGCAGGGGCTCGAGCATGACGGCGGCGAGTCGCTTCTGATGGCGGTTGATTATGCGCCTCGTGGTCTCGATGTCGTTGAAAGGTGCTGCTATCATCGTCCTCGCGACCGCTCCCGGAATCCCGGCGGAGTCGCGGCTGACAGCGGGGAAGTCCTTCACGTTCTTGGGGTTTGCAAACTGGCTGCTCACCATTGCATAGTCCTGGAAGCCGTGATAGGAGCCCTCGAACTTCAGCACGAGGTCCTTGTTGGTGTACGCTCGGGCGAGCCTGACAGCATACGAGTTTGCTTCACTACCGGATGAGACGAACCGGACCTTGTCGGCGCACGGAATGGCGGAGGCGACCTCCTTCGCAAGCATGATGGCCCTGTCGTTCTCGATGTAGAAGTTGGTCCCCCTCTGGACCTGGCGGGTCACCGCGTCCACGACCGCGGGATTGCAGTGTCCCAGTATTACGGACCCGCTCCCTATCAGGTAATCGATGAACTTCTCTCCCCTTGTGTTGTAGATGTAAGCGCCCGAGCCGGAAGATGCGATGAACTTGAACCCCCTCGGCAGAGTGAGTATGCCTAGCGTGCCCCCAGGCAGGTATTCCCTGGCGGTCTCGAAGAGCGACGCGTCGCTGTTTCTCATTGGGAAGATTTGCCGAGCGGCCATAAAAAACCTTTCACAGGGAACAAAAATGAGGTGGAGAAGCTGGCGCCGGACGCGTCTGGACCGTCTTCATCATTCACTCGATCTTGAGCTTGACGCCGGCGCCATCACGGGACCGCTTCGGGAAAGTGACCTCGAGGATGCCGTTGTTGTAACTCGACTTGGCGCCGTCCACTATTGCGTTCTCGGGAAGCTGGAGCCTCTTCTCGTACTTCCGGCTAGCGGTGTTGACGGCGATCGTGAGAGTCTGTCCCTCGACGCGCAAGTCGATGTCGTCCTTGCTGACGCCGGGAATCTCGGCGATGATTCTGACCTGCTTCTCGCCATCCACGACGTCGACCAGCGGCTCCCTCGTGTCCGTTATGCCCTTCAGAGGCTCGCTACCTCTCTTGACGTTCCCGAACTCTCGGATCACAGGTTTGCCGTCGGGCCCTATGGTCATCGAGTAACCATAGACTATCGGGCCTATCTCCTTCTTCACGCTCCCGTCAGGGAATGTCTGCTCTCGGACCAGATCCTTCGGGACCTGCTTCTCGATGTCCTTGAACTGCATGAACTCCTTCTCCATCTCCTTCATCATCTCATTGATGTCCGGGAAGGTCCAGGGGCCGAACGGCATCATCTTCCTCCATCTCGTCGGCCAGTCGTCGTTTTCGTCTTCTGACATCGTTCCTGCGACGTGAACAGCTCGAGAAATGTATAAGTTTTTTCTCGAAAGGTTTTTACGAGTCCGCAGCGGTCTGAAGCCGAACTCTGTTGAATTTGTACGTGAAAATGACCGCGTTGTTTTTCGTGCTCACCGGCTTGCTCATGCTGGTGGGATACGCGGTAGGGCTCTACTTCAACGACCCACTCCCGTTCATGTTATTGGGTCTCGTCTTCGCGGGAGGCATCAACTTCGCCTCATACTTCTGGAGCGACAAGATCGTTACAAGGATGAGCGGTGCCAAGATAATCCAGGAGAGCGACAATCCGACGCTCTACGGCGCGGTCAGAAAGGTGGCCGACGAGGCACAGATACCGATGCCCAAGGTTGGGATAGTGGACTCGCCCCAGCCCAACGCCTTCGCGACGGGGAGAGGACCCGGGAAGGCCGTCGTCGTCGCGACCTCGGGAATCTTGAACGCGCTATCGCCGACGGAGCTGGAAGCGGTGATAGCCCACGAGGTGGGGCACGTTGTCCACCGAGACGTGCTGATGTCTAGTGTCGCGGCGACGATAGCTGGAGTGATCTCCTACGTCGGCAACATAGCGCTCTGGTCGATGATGTTCGGGGGCTATGGCGGCAACGGCAGGAACGGCGGCAACCCTCTGATCTTCGTGGCTGCGATAGTGCTGGTCCCGCTGGGCGCCACCTTCGTGAGGCTCGGAATCTCGAGGAGCGTAGAGTACAACGCTGACGAATACGGCGCGAAGCTCACACACAACCCTGGCGCGCTGGCGTCGGCGCTCGTGAAGATCTCCTCGATGTCGAAGGTCCGCAGGAACCCGAAGGGAGGCACGGCTGGGCCCTCACCAGCCACGGCGTCCCTATGGATCGTGAACCCGTTCAGCGGAGGTTCACTAGTCGAACTCTTCTCAACCCATCCGTCCACACAGCACAGGGTCGAACGGCTGAGGAAGGTCGGCGAGCAGATCGGCGTGTACGTTCCTTAGGCTCGGTCACGCGAGCAGAGCGCGACGAAGTTCTCCAGGATCTGACCCGCCGGGTCTCCGCTCAGCTCGGGGTGAAACTGCACCCCGTAGCGCTCCGAGCCCCGTATCTTGACCGCCTGGACCGGGCTACCGTCGGTGGCGTAGTTCTCCATGACATCGGGAAGCGGAGGGATCAGTTCGAACTGGTGGCCCTGATAGACGCTGCAATCGAGTATCCCCGGGGCAAGCGGATACTCCCGCACGAAGTGCACCCTGTACGTTCCGACGGCCGGCGCAATCCTCCTCATCCTTGCGCCGTAGTGGCGGCCAAGTATCTTCAGTCCGAGGCAGATGCCGAGGAAGGGTCGGTCGAGGTCCTCGAGCAGCCGGGAGTACGCGTCCAGCTCCCACCTGTACGTCTCCGCTCGGAGGTACCCGCCCGAGGCCACCACCCCGTCGAACCCGCGCGCGCTGTAGGGTCTGACGTCCGCAGGCTCCACGACCGTCAATGAAGCCCGGCTCTCCTCCAGTCGCTCGACGAGGGCGGGTACCGAAGCCCCGTGATGGTTCAGCACGAGAAGCTTGGGCACCCGTCTGGCTGCCCCAGTCCCTCTTATCTGCTAGCCGGACACCCGGCGCGGACCGACCGTCCTGGCCAAAAGCACATATCCATCCAGCTGACAGCCGACTCGCACGGTCGAAGGGGAATCCTTCTCGGATTGTGACGATTACTTGAACGCAATTGACGTCAGCCAGCTGACAAAGGTGTACGGGGAGAACACGAGGGCACTCGACTCTGTAAGTTTCTCGGTAGAGGAGGGCGAGATCTTCGGCCTTCTCGGCCCCAACGGGGCGGGCAAGACGACCGTGATCAAGATCGTCACGACCCTCATCAAACCAACGGCCGGCGAAGCCAGCGTATTCGGGACGAACGTCCTCAAATCACCCCAGACGGTGCGGCAGACGATGGGCTACGTACCGCAAGCGGTATCTGTGGACGGGGACCTGACTGGGTACGAGAACCTCCTCATCTTCTCCAAGCTCTTCTACGTAGACAGGAAGGAGAGAAAGGACCGGATCGTCGAGGCGCTCGACTTCATGGGACTCTCCGGTAGGGCGAACGACCTCGTGAAACACTACTCGGGAGGGATGATGAGGAGGCTCGAGATAGCGCAGGCGCTCGTGAACCGGCCGCGCATCCTGTTCCTCGACGAACCCAGTATCGGGCTGGACCCGTTCTCAAAGCGGCAGGTCAGGGAGTACATCAAGGACCTCAACGAGGAGTTCAAGATCACGATATTCGTCACGACTCACGACATGGTCGAGGCAGACGAGCTCTGCGACAGGGTCGCAATCATGAACATGGGGAAGATTGTCGTGATCGACACCCCGACCAAGTTGAAGGAGTCTGTCGGGGGAGACGTGATAACAGTCAAGCTATCGTCCGCTTCGGCCGCTCCTGTGATTCCGGAAGAGCTGGGCAAGGTGATGAGCTTCGGCGATGGGGAGCTCAAGGTACTCACGCACAACGGCGAGGAGAAGGTGCCCAAGATAACGGACGTCCTCGAACACGCCGGGCTCGTCGTGGAGGCCATCTCTCTGGCCAGACCCACCCTCGAGGACGTCTTCGTGAAGTACGCCGAGTCGCCTCAGGAGGAGAGCAGCTTCGTCCAGGCCAGGTCCGAGAGGCGCAACTTCTCGAGGCGGACGCGATGAGTCTGAGGGGTTCAGTCTCAAGCATCTTCACCATCGCTGAGATGGAGGCAAGGAAGATCAGACACGATTCGACGGAGCTCTGGATGCGCTCGATACAGCCCGCCTTGTGGCTGCTGGTCTTCGGGGAGGTACTGACGGCTGTCAGGGGTCTGGCCCCTCCGGGCTACACGTACCTGCAGTACATCGCGCCCGGCGTGCTCGCGCAGTCGGTGCTCTTCATAGCGATCTTCTACGGCATCACGATAGTGTGGGAGCGAGACGTGGGCCTGCTCACCAAGCTCCTCTCGACGCCGTCGCCCCGCTCGTCCATCGTGATAGGCAAGGCGCTTGCTTCTGCAGTCAGGGGCGTATTCCAGGGCGTCGTGATCGTGGCCCTCTCCCTGATAATCGGAGTCAACCTCAGGTTCGACCCGCTCGGCATAGCGGCCGTCTTCCTCATCGTCGTTATGCTTGCCATGTGCTTCTCCAGCATATCGATGGTACTCGCCTCGTTCCTCAAGACCAGAGACAGGATGATGGGCATGGGTCAGGCGCTGACTATGCCCCTCTTTTTCGCCAGCAGCGCGATATACCCTATCTCCCTGATGCCCGTCTGGCTGAGATACGTCGCCTACGTGAACCCCCTCAGCTACGTGGTAGACGCTATGCGGGCGATCCTGGTCACCGGCGACTACTCCGGCCTACCCACGGACGTCCTAGCGATGACGGTGGCGACGGTCTTCTTCATCGGACTCGCCTCGGTCGTAGTAAAGCGACTGGTACAGTGACCTGAAGCAAAAAGAAGTGGGCCGGCCCGGAATTGAACCGGGGGCTTGCGCAGTTCCAATGGGACTTCTTCGCCGTGTCAGAGCGATGTCCTAACCAGACTAGACGACCGGCCCACTGTTCGCTCCGCCTCTATGTTGCCGCATTTATCTTTAATCGACCAAGAGCTTTTATGCGGATTCCGCGGGTTCCCGGTAGTTGCGTCCCGTCGATACGTACTCAATCGTTGCAATCGACAAGAGGTCGGGGGAGGTTGGAGTGGCCGTGCAATCCCACTGGTTCTCCGTCGGGTCGGTGGTCACGTGGGCCGAGGCCGGAGTGGGCGTGGTCGCGACGCAGGCCTTCGTCGAGATCAGCTACGGTCCCCTAGGGCTCGCGCTGATGAAGGGCGGTAAGAGTCCCCAGCAGGCCCTCAAATCGCTCCTGGCCACCGACCCGCGGCCAGAGCTGAGGCAGGTCGCAATGCTGGACGTGCGAGGAAGGGTCGCCGCGCACACGGGCAAGAAGTGCCTGAGAGAGGCGGGACATGTCACCGGAAGGGGCTTCAGTGCCCATGGGAACATCATGCGGAACCGCAAGGTGTGGAAGGCCATCGCGAGCTCGTTCAAGAGGGCGAAGGGCAGCCTCGCGGAAAGACTGCTGACGGCGCTCGAGGCGGGAGAGCGCGCCGGAGGCGACCTGCGGGGCAGGCAGTCGGCCGCCCTGCTCGTGGTAAAGACCGACAGAGGGATTCTTCCATGGCAGGGGAGGGTCGTCGACCTCAGGGTCGAGGACAATCCGCAGCCGCTCGTCGAGCTGAGGAGGCTGCTGAGAATCCACGAGGCCTTCGTGCACGCCAACGACGGAGACGTGCTCATGGAGAAGGGAGACGTAAGGAAGGCACTCGAGGAGTACAGACGCTCGGCGGAACTCTCACCCGAGAATCCGGAGCTGAGGTTCTGGCAGGGTGTGGCTCTGCTCAACCACGGCGAGGTGGAGAGGGGTACCGCTGTACTGAAGTCCGTCTTCAAGAGGAACGGTGACATGAAGACCTTGCTGAAGAGTCTCCCTGAGGCCGGGCTGCTCTGCGTCGACAAGGACGTCCTTCGCCCTCTTCTTGGCTGACTGCGGGCCAGTTCGGCTCTTGCCGATTCACGCGCGCCTTCGCTTCGCTCAAAATAAATAGCAGGTCCGGGCGAACCGTCCGACAATCGATGCAAGATTCATCCGAGCAGCCAGGATTCTACAAGCTCTCGATGGCGGACAGGCTCAAACTCGTGCAGAAGCTGACCGGGCTAAACGATGAAGAGGTGAAGACCCTGAGCAACACGGGCGGGCTGCCGGCGGAAACCGCCGACAGGATGATCGAGAACGTCGTTGGAGGGATCACCATACCTCTCGGGGTCGCGACCAACTTTCTGATCAACGGAAGGGACTACCTCGTACCGATGGCTCTAGAGGAACCGTCCGTGGTAGCCGCAGCGAGCAACGCGGCCAAGATGGCGAGGGTCAAGGGCGGGTTTCAAGTCACGAACACCGGTCCCGTGATGATAGGCCAGATACAACTCGTGGACGTCGTAGACCCCTACGGCGGACGGATGGACCTTCTCCTGCACAAGGAGGAGATACTCGCCAAGGCGAACGAGCAGGACCCCATGCTGGTCTCGCTCGGCGGGGGCGCAAAAGACCTCAACGCGAAGGTAATCCATTCGGTCAAGGGCCCGATGGTGATCGCAGAGCTGATTGTGAACACCGGGGATGCGATGGGAGCGAACGCCGTGAACACGATGGCGGAGGCCATCGCTCCGATCCTCGAGAAGGTCACGGGCGGGAAGGTCTACCTCAGGATAATCTCAAACCTCGCGGACAGGAGGCTCATCAGGGTCAAGGCTGTCTTCGACAAGGAGGCGATTGGCGGAGAGGCGGCCGTGGAGGGGATAGTCTACGCGTATGCGTTCGCAGAGGCCGACCCCTACAGGTGCTCCACCCACAACAAGGGGATAATGAACGGGGTCATAGCGGTGGCGATAGCCTGCGGACAGGACATCAGGGCGCTCGAGGCGGGTGCGCACACCTACGCGGCGAGGGGCGGCGCGTACAAGCCGCTGACCACCTGGGAGAAGGACTCGAACGGGGACCTGGTCGGGACGCTGGAGATGCCGATGGCGGTAGGGCTGGTAGGGGGAGCGGCGAGGACCCACCCGGCGGCCAAGGCTTCGATAAAGATAATCGGAGTGAAGACGGCGATTGAACTGGCTGAGGTCATGGGAGCGGTAGGGCTGGCGCAGAACTTCGCTGCGCTCAGGGCTTTGGCGGCTGAGGGAATCCAGAAGGGGCACATGAAGCTCCACGCAAGAAACATGGCGATATCGGCGGGAGCAACCGGCAAGATGGTGGACATCGTGGCTCAGAAGATGGTGGAAGAGAGGAAGGTAAGGTACGACCGAGCGAAGGAACTGGTCGAGCAGTCTGCAAAGTGACAGCCGGGCCCGAGCCGGGCCTAGCCTAGGCCTTGTACTTCGAGAACGACGGTATCATCGTGTTGGTGTCCTGAAGGTACGGCAGCGTGGTGATCTTGTCCATCACGAGCTCCAGGACCTTCTCGTCGGTCGGCAGGACCAGCTCTCTCTCCGTCTCGACCACGGCGAGGATGTCCCATTCGCCGGTGATGATGTGGACCTCCTTCACCTCGGGCAGCCTGTTCAGCCTGTCGGCGACCTCTCTTTCCTTGCCTGGGTCGGTCTTGATCAGCACGAACGCCTTCTGGGGCTTCAACGACTCACCACGTCGAGTCCTTCGCTTTTAAACACTAACCGGCGATCAGCGGGCCCCGGGGGTCTCCTCGGTGTCCATGAGTCTCTTGAACAGATACATAGACGCGAAGACGAGTATGATCACTATCGCCAGGTAGACGGGTATGAAGAGTAGCGTAGATTCTGCGGGGAGGGTGCTCTTGTCGGCGGGCAGGAACGGCGTCACGGCGAAGGTTAGGACAAGAAGCACCGATGCTATGGGTATCAAGTAGTGTATCATCCGAGGCAGGGCGTTTCCTGAGGGCGGCGTGGATAGCGCGGGCGCTGCCGACATCGTTTGCGTCGCGGCAACAGGCACGGAGGCAGGAGTGGACGCGGGAGGTGCGGCAGACGCTTGAGCCGCTGGAGGCGAGGAAGGCCCGGAGGTACGCTCGACCATCTCGGGAGTCCTGTAGACCTGCATGACTATGGCAAACCCCAGGAGATTAGCCGCAAGCAGGATTGCGAAGACCTCCGTGCTCAATATCGATAGAACGTCGAGATACCACAGAAGCGCGGTCGCGGCGGCCTGGAGGACCAGTATCGCAACCACGAAGCTTACAGCGCTGTCACTCTTCACCGGGCCATCCTACCTCCAGCATCGGTACGTGCGTCTTGATAGTCCCGTTGGCGAGGTCAAGTCTGTAGATGAGATAGACCGTCCCTAGGACCACTAGCCCAACTGCCGCTAGGGACCCCGCAAGGTCGAGCAATCCCATCCCCGTCATCCCCTGCGTGGCGAGACGCGATACGGAGCTGATCGAAGCAGATATCGCGAGTGCCCCGCCAACGAGCAGACCGGTGAAGAATGCCGCGGTCCATATCTGGGCTCTCTGCAGCGTGGTTGTCGTGCCTGCAGGCGTTCCCCCCGACAGCTTCCTCGTCAGCCTCCAGAACATGAGCTTGTACAGCACCACGAACACGACCGACACGAGCAGGGCGACGCCGCCGATTATGAACGCGGCTTGCTCGTCAGGGACGTCAGCCACGGCCGCGACCTCGCCCCAGTAGGTGAGGACTGCCAGTTCAGCGACGAAGATCAGCCCCAGCAGCACAAACTTGGGTCGGCTAGCAAGCCTCCTCTCTCCTCCTCTGTCCACGAAGGGCAGGACGAACAGCCCTACGAAGATCAACGTGATAATCGTGAGGCCAAGCATGAGTCCGGTCGTACCCTCAAAGGCCTGTACCTTCAGGAGCTGATACATCCAGAGGAAGTACCAGTCAGGCTTCACCGAGGCTGGTGGGGGCGCCGTGATCGAATACTCCGCGGGCAGCTGATACGGGAACGCTGCCGAGATCAGGAGAAGCGCGGCTCCGAAGAGGGCCGACAGCTCGAGCAGGTATATCGTCGCGTCGGGGAAGAACGGGATGCTCCTCCTCTGGCTCTCCGTGAGCGGCTTGTCCGGTTTGGCTGCACCGTGAGTCTCGAACATGTACATCTTCGCGAAAAGAAGCAGGAGCAGCGCGGCTGGGAGGAGTACTATGTGGATGTCATACAGCCTTACCAGCTCGGTGGTGTTGAGTCCGTTGGTCGCGCCGAGTATGTTCTTGATGAGAGTCTGCAGCATTGGGGGCAGCGGGGCTAGCAGCCCGAGCCCGACATTCGTCGCGTCCACGCCGGCGATCGTGTAGGGCAATAGGTAGCCCGTGAATCCGAATCCGAGCGTCACGAAGCCCATCAGCATCCCCACTACCCACATGAGTTCTCGAGGCTTCTTGTGAGACGAGACGAAATAGTTCCTCATCATGTGCATGACCGCGAGAAGTATCATTGCGTAGGCTCCGTAGAGATGCACGGTCTCGAGAAAAATCCCGTAGTTGACGTTGTTGAAGATGAACTGCGTAGACGAGTAGGCCGTTGAAACATCTGGCACATACCAGACCAGCAGGATGATTCCAGTGACCGCCTGGACGCTGAAGGCCACAACCGTAAGCGCGCCTATCCAGTAGAACGGGTTAATCGAGTACTGGGGAACCGGACGGAGAACCGGATAGTTGAGGCCGAGTCTTGAGTCGAGCCACTTGATGAAGCGGACGCCTGGCCCGTCCCCCGCTGGATTATCTTCTGACATCTATGATGACTCCGATGAGGTCGATGTGGTGACCAGTGTTCCACCCTGCAAATCATAACTAACGTCGGTAGAGCCGGCGGGTCCGTGCTCATAGATCGTTGGAGGTGCCATGCCGGTCGCATGGATGTTGCCGCTAGCGTCCACGGTGAGGATCACCCGTGGAACAGGGTACGGGGCAGGTCCTCCGATCACCTTTGCGTCGTTAGTCACGTCGTAGATGCTGGCGTGGCAGGGGCAGTACATCACGGCCTCGGGGGCAACGTACGACGGATTAGCCAACGGGGACTGGCCCTTCGGCACGAATCCAGGGTTGCAGCCGAGATGCTGGCATATGTCGCTGAATGCGACTATGTCACTCTCGGGCCCGATCCCGTTCTCGACTGCGACGCCGAGCTTCATGATCAGGTTCGGCTCATTCTCGAGCGGGTAGTAGAACGTTAGATACTGATTGACCTTCATCGTGTTCACGTTGGCTATCTCGCCGCTGGCGATATCCTGGATTACGTAATCAGGAAAACTCAATGTGCCCGTCTGGGTAGTCGTGTCTCCACCGGTCTCATTGGCCACCTTCGCGATTGCCGCCATACCGCCGACTGCGAGAGCTGCAGAGGCAACTACAGTAGCCTTCAGGAAGCTCCGACGACTCTCGTCGACCTTCTTCTCTTCTTTCGCGGTACCTTCGTCCATTTTTTGTTCCGGACCCGGCCCACCGCCGGCTGATTTCTACCCAGTAATATCCTTATCACAGTGCATCGTCCAGAAGATGGCACGGATGCGGTGAAAGGGCGCCTGCAGCAAGCACACATTTAAGCTCCGTGAGCGCGCGACGTCACCCGAATGGAAGTAAAGATAGGACTGGTCCAGATGAGCATGTCCTCGGACGAGGCCGCCAACCTGGCCAAGGCATTGCGAATGGTTCGCGAATCTGCCAAGCGCGGAGCCCAGGTCGTCTGCCTGCCCGAGTTGTTCAGTTCTCTCTATTTTCCTCAAGCCGAAGACGCTCAGGAGACTCCCAAGAGCATCCCCAGCGAGGTCACGCGCGCGCTGTCCGCATCAGCCAGGGACAACAGGGTGGTCCTGGTGGGCGGCTCGGTCTTCGAACGCTACAGAGGCAAGTCCTACAACACGTGTCTCGTGTTCGACGAAGGGGGCTTGGAGATCGGAAGGTATCGCAAGGTGCACATCCCACAGGACCCCAGCTTCTACGAGAAGGACTATTTCTCCGCCGGAAGCGATTACAAGGTCTTCGAGACCAGGTTCGGCAACCTCGCGGTTCTGATCTGCTTCGACCAGTGGTATCCCGAGCCGGCTCGCATCTGCAGGCTGCTCGGCGCCCAGATGCTCTTCTATCCTACCACCATCGGAACTGTCAGAGGGATAGAGCAGGTGGAGGGGAGCTGGCAGGACGCGTGGGAGACTGTCCAGCGAGGCCACGCCATCGCCAACAGCGTCGTCGTCGCGGCGGTGAACAGGGTCGGCGCCGAGGACGGCATGGAATTCTGGGGCGGGTCTTTCGTCTCCGACCAGTTCGGGAAGGTCCTCGTGCGAGGCGACGCCAAGGAGCGCGTGCTGCTGGCCTCGTGTGACCTGAAGCTCGGGGAGGACATCGAGAGGGGTTGGGGATTCCGCCGAAACCGGAGACCTGACACATACAAGAGAATCACAGGGCCATGACCCCACCATCAGACCCCGGAGGACGCTACCTGATGCCCGCCGAGTGGGAACGGCACGACGCTACCTGGCTCGCGTGGCCGAAGGACCCGCTTACCTTTCCTCCTGAGATACTTGGGGCGGTCGAGCAGGCCTACGTCAAGATGGTCCGGGCGCTCGCGAAGGGTGAGAGAGTGAACGTACTCGTGGACGACGCGTCCTCCCAGAGAAGGGTCTCCCTGATGCTGGGCGACGTCGGGAACGTCGTCTATCACACGATAAGGACGGCCGATGTCTGGATGAGGGACTATGGCCCCATCTTCGTCCGGGATGGGACGGGTTTGAGGGCCACCAAGTGGGTCTTCAACGCGTGGGGCGGCAAGTACGACGAGCTCAAGGCAGACAACATATCGGGACTCGAGGTCGCCAGGAGGTCGGGGTATCCGGTCGTCGAGCCTGGCGTGGTGCTGGAGGGGGGCTCTATCGACACGAACGGCCGGGGGACCTGCATCACGACCGAGCAGTGTCTGCTCAATACGAATCGGAACCCGCAGCTCTCCAAGGAGGAGATAGAGGGGACGCTGAGGAGGTTCCTGGGCTTCAGCAACATAGTCTGGTTGAAGGATGGCATCGCGGGTGATGACACCGACGGTCATGTGGACGACCTTGCCAGGTTCGTAGACAGGAGGACGGTCGTGTGCATGGTGGAGGCAGACAGCAGGGACGACAACTTCCTCGCCCTGAAGACCAATATGGAACGGCTTGAACAGGCGAGGGATGAGCGGGGAAGACCCCTCATGGTGGTGCCGGTCGCTATGCCGAAGAAGAAGGTGGGTGGAGACGGGAGGCTCCCCGCGAGCTACGCAAACTTCTTCATCGGGAATTCGGCGGTCATTGTCCCCGTCTTCGACGACGTCAACGACAAGGCGGCCCTCGCGACGATTGGGGAAGCGTTCCCCGGGAGGGAGGTGGTCGGAGTCAACTGCGAGGACCTGGTCTACGGGTTCGGTGGGATCCACTGCGTCACGCAGCAGCAGCCGAGCCCGAAGGCCTAGCGCGACAGGCTGGTTTATCTCGGCCCATGAATGACGAAACCCAGGAGCTCGCACGATAGCTTGTCTCGGGACGAACTGGGCGATGGCGCTGCGCTTGAACGAGTGGACCTCGAGGACGCGCCGCCCCCTGAGGTGAAGAAGAAACCCGAGCTTCCGATCTTTTCGATTCTCGACTCGATGGACTTCACCAAGCACTTCGTGCTCCTCGGAGACGTCGGGACGGGGAAGAGCACCGTCACACCGATCCATGAGTTCGAGATTTACGCGAGAGACAGGCAGATCATCCTTCGCGAACCCTCGCGGGCGGCCTGCAACGCCCTGTTCTACTCGCTCGAGGCAATCCATCCGGAGATGAAGGACGAGCTGGCCGTCATCACGAAGGACACGAAGATCAACGTCGGCGGCAAGATCAAGATCGTCACGGACGGGGTCCTGCTCAGGATGCTGGCCGAGAACTCCGTGGTCGACTCATCCATCTACTTCGATGAAAGCCACCAGATGTCGTCCCAGCTCGAGCTGTGCCTCTCGCTCGCCAAGAAGGAGGAGGCCAGCGCGAGGAATCTCTTCCGAGTGATGAGCGCCACGATAGACCCCAAGGAGTTCATCAGGTTCCTGGGCATATCGAACCTCTACTCGCTCAGCGGTCGCAGGTTCCCCGTGAAGGTCGACCTCGAAATGGCCAGGGACCTCGACGACATGTACAGGAAGCTGGCTCTGTACCTCGACGCGAGGCCGAACGACGAGTCGTGGCTGATATTCCTACCCACCAGGCGGTTGGTGGAGAAGTACGCTAACGGCTACGGCGGTGTCTACATACACGGCGGCCTCGACGGCTCGGAGATCAACAAGATCCAGCAGAGGGCCGAGCGAGACAGGAACCTCAGGATATTCGCCACAAACGTGATCGCCTCGTCGGTGAACATCTACGTCGACAACGTCCTCATCTTCAACGACGTCATAGACAGCAAGGACAAGCTCGGGCAGAAGACGCTACACTACAAGAAGATCGACAACAACTCCATCCTGCAGATGATGGGCCGCATAGGCCGATTCAAGCCAGGGAGGGCCGTGATCGTGTCCGACACTCCGGTTCCGAAGAAGATCGACCCGGTCCCGGTGCGAAAGGCGCTGGAGACCGAGACGCCGTTCGACCTCGTACTGCTGATGTCCAAGTATGGGCTGAAGTTCTCGGAGCTTGAGTTCATGTCCAGGGTGGACTACCGGGAGGTAGCGTTCGCTGAGAACTGGCTCACAGGCATCGGAGCGATCGACAGACGGTCGCACAGTATAACCGAGAAGGGCCTGCTCATGAGCGAGATTCCGTACGAGCCCGACTTTGCGCACATGATCTCCGGCGCCCTTCTGTCGCACGACTACGAGATGGCGAGGTTCCTCCTCGCTTGCGGGGCCTTTGGAGACTCGTTGAACCACGCCTACAAGACAGACATGGAGGGACTGGCCAGAGACTTTCTGTACACGTTCGACAGGTCCGACGAGCTCAACATCAAGGCCCACCTACTAAGGGGGTACTCGGAAGACCGAAACGGGACGTTCGTCTCATGGCTGGCCGCTAACGGGGTGTTCGTCGGGTTTGTCGAAGAGGCGTGGAAGAACTACGAGTCCGCCAGGGAGGCCCTGAACGACCTCCTCGCCCCGTCGGGCCGCGATACAGTCCCCAGAGAAGTGGCCACCGACCCCAACCTCTCGAGGCTCAGGTCCTATCTCGAAGACTGCCTCTCCTTCGAGAAGTTCGAGCTCTACGAGAAGAACGAGCACGCGCTTCGGGATATGACAATAACCGGTCAGTTCTTCGCGAGGACCCTTGTGATAAACGGCCGGCGAATACTGTTCGACGTGGTCGCGATTAACGCCCCTAAGAATCGCCATCACCACAACAGGCGTCGAAGGAGGTAACTATCCGCGTGCGGAGCTAGCCTGGTGTCCCGCGCACCCCGCACTAGGTTTAGAAACGCGTGGTCACCGGAGTTAAGAACTTTCGAGTCTAAATCTGCGACCTGTGGCTGTGAATTTCACGCTAATGCGGCGGAGGTTTTAGTTTGATGTCGAGTCTCTGAGCCACTCTCAGAAGAAGGTCGCGTCGTTCCTTTGACAGTGAGTCATGATAACCCTCTCCATGCAGCGTGGGTACAAAGGGCTCGAGGGCTCTGTCGAAGCTCAGCAGCGTGCCGACCCTTCAGTCTTTCTCCCAGAACGAGTGTATTACAATCCGTGAAGCTCAACCCTCTCATTTCGGAATGCTTCTCGAACCTCAACAGGGCATCCTTGAAAATCGTCTCATCGCTGTCTACGTCGAGCTTCGCGATTCTCTTGCTTCCTGTCATGTCATCTGAGACCCTTACCGCGTCCCGACCGCTCATCTTCGCCTTCGTCAGCGTCAGCGTTTCGTCGATGACGTAGGTCGAAGTGTATACCTTCCCGAACCAACCAAGGATGGACGAGACGAGGGCCGACGCCCCATCCAGGTGCATCGCGTCGTTCTTGTTGTAAGCGGCGAAGAAGACCCACGTATCGATGAAACATGCGCCCTCAGCCGTAAAGGTACCCCTCCGCCTTTCGTGCATCAGTCCTCTCTCCACCGCCGGGATTTCGGAGCAAATCCAGGACCGGTTCATCCTCAAGATTCTTAGTGACAGCTGCAAGGAACTCATCGAGCCTCGATTGCGCGATACGCAGACTGAGACTCAAGACTTCCGAACCGTTCGCTTCTCCCTTCACGTCCTTGATTCTCGTTTTTGGCTCATCGAAAATCTTCTGACCCCTTTCCTTAGCTTGACGACGGAGAAGGCTTGTCGGGTTAGCTGCACGAATTCCTGCTGACAGGGGTTACCTGGTTAGTAGAACGCCCTCTCAGGTTACCTCGACTTTTGGATACGTATTTGCACATTTTAGCCCGCCGAACGCTTGTTCTCGATGGCCTTTAGCCCACATCCGAAGGAGTTCCACGCAAGCTCAGGCTCGTTTGTGGAGATCATAGGGCCAAGTTTCATGCTTCATCATGCGCCTCCTTTGAGGACGAAATAAAATGAATCCCGGCGCGGCAGACCGCTTCGAGAATCGCGACTCCCAATTCGTGGGTGCCCTTGTCGAACGCCTTGCCTTCCCGACTGGAACTGTTTGTGACGTGCGCCGCGACACCCACCGGAAACCGGCGCGCAGCAGAGAAGGCAAACAATGATGCAGCCTGCATCTCCACGGCAAGCACCCCAGCCTGGGCGTGACTGGCTAGTTGCGCTTCCGTCTCGCGGTATGGCGCATCTGTGGTCCACACAGCCCCTGACAAGACAGGCAGGGACAGTTTTCGGAGCTCAGATTCGAGGAGCTTCGCCACTTCAGGCGGCGCGTCAACAGTTGCAGCCGGTGGAAGGTAGTGGTAGGAGGTCCCCTCATCGCGGACAGCCCTGGTGACCGAGACCAGCCCCGGCACGAGCATTGAGGGACTTACGCGACCGGCCGAGGTGAGCCCGAGCACCACGCGCGCACCGGAGACCGCCATCTGCTCGGCGACCAGGACTGCGTACGGTCCTCCGATCGTGCGGGGAACGATGCCGCATGCGGTCCCGTCCACCTCCAGCGAGAACATTGACGTGTGGAAGCACGCCCACGACCTGCAGGGCTTCGCCGCGCCGGTGGAGACCAGCCAGTCCGTGAGGTCGCCGTCAAACTCGAGCACGCAGACCTGAGGAATCGGCTCCGATGGAAGGCGCCTGTCTGCACGGACCGCATCCACGAGAGCCTCGGGAGTGAAGGCTGTCGACGCTTCCAAGGAGTGGTCGAAGAGGGGGAGAAGGCCCTTCATGGGTGCCGTCCGGAGCAAGACACTCTAAGTCTTTTCCTCTTGGAGAGGCATCACGAAGATTCAAGCGCTGATTTCCTTTGGTTTCGTTC
>CAZAMW010000004.1:0-22283 GCA_964486265.1 uncultured Nitrosopumilales archaeon
AAGGAGTACGATATCGTCAGGAGGGTGAGGGACGCATATCCTGACATCGAGCTCAGCGCCGACGCAAACTCGTGCTTCACCCTGAAGGACGCGCGGTCTTTGAAGCGGCTCGACCGATTCGGGCTGGCGTACCTCGAACAGCCCCTCGGCCACGACGACCTGATAGACCATGCGAAGCTAGCCGGGGAGATCTCAACTCCGATCTGCCTCGACGAGTCCATCTCGAGCGTGGACAAGGCGAGGCAGGCCGTTGAGATAGGGGCGGGCGAGGTGTTCAACGTAAAGCCGGGGAGGCTGGGAGGCCTCTGCAACTCCCTTGAGGTCGCCAGGCTCGGGAGGAGGGCGGGTTGCCACGTCTGGGTGGGTGGGATGCTCGAGACGGGGGTGGGAAGGGCGTTCAACGTCGCCCTCGCATCGCTCAGGGCTGTCGACTATCCCGGCGACACCTCGCCGAACGACAGGTACTTTGCGAAGGACGTCGTGAGCAACCCATTCAGTATGGAGGGAGGCAGGATCAAGCCAAACGCCGGGGACGGCATCGGAGTGAAGCTGGACGAGCAGCTCTTCAGAGCGTCATCGGTGAGGTCCTGGAAACTCGACTGAGCGACCGGCATAAGGCATAAATAACGTCGGCCGGGCTCAGGCGGCAGAGAAAGTTGAAGGGCGACAGCAGAGGCGGTTTAGTTTATCGGCGGGCCTTCGGCTTTTATTATTTCTAGAAGACTTTCTCGCTCTCTCTGGACATTGGTGAATTCAGCTAATTGAGCAATAGAGAAGATAAGGAAACGATCGTCGTCAAGTTCGGCGGCTCCGTCCTGGAGGATGAGAAGGCCATCTCGCAGGCGGCGGCACTGGTGCGCGATACTACTGAGAGGGGGCTCGGTGTCGTCGTGGTCGTCTCTGCGATGAAGGGGGTCACCGACCAGCTGGTAGCGCTATCGAAGAAGGTCAACCCAGAGATGGACGCGGCGCTCACGGACGAGCTCCTGTCCTCGGGCGAGCGGACGAGCGCCAAGCTGATGGCTGCCGCCCTCGCGGGCCACGGTATCAGGTCGATCATGGTCGACCCCGACACGCAGTACTGGCCGGTGGTGACCGACGCACACCACCTCGATGCGAACCCGCTGGTCGAGCTGAGTAGGAAGAGGGCGCAGGAGAGGATCGTGCCGCTGCTGCGGGAGGGGAAGGTCCCCGTAGTCTGCGGATTCCTCGGCAAGACGGAGGACGGCAAGACCACGACGCTGGGGAGAGGGGGTAGCGACACCACGGCCGTGCTGCTCGGCAACATACTCGATGCAAAGGAGGTGGTCCTCATCAAGGACGTTGAGGGAGTATACTCTAGCGACCCGGACAAGGTGAAGAACCCGCAGTTCATCGAGTCCCTGAACGGAGAGGAGGCTGAGATGCTCGCAGCCGGTGGCGCGAAATTCCTCCACGCCAAGGCGCTGAGATACCAGGGGAGCGGGAACAGGCTCAGGGTGACCAGCCTGGACAAGCTGAACTCCGGGACAGTCATCAAGGGCGACCTTGCGGCCGTCAACCTGGAGATATTCCCGCAGGGGGTCTCCATGATCACGGTGGTCGGGCTCGACGCGAGGAAGCTCGAATCCGTCTCGCAGCTCACGCGCGCCGTCAGGAACGACGGAGGTTCTCTGCTTGCGCTCTCGCTCGAGACCACCTCGGCGATATTCTACGTGGCCGGGGGGAAGAACGTGCTCGACGAGGTGCACGCCGTGCTGGTCAGCGAGGGCATCGGCAAGGCGGTCTCCTCCTTTGACGGGCTGTCGATGATCACGGTGAAGGGGACCGCTCTCGAGACCGAGAGCGGCATCATCCAGAGGATAACCCAGCCGCTGGCCAGGGACAGCGTCAACCTCTACGGTATAGTCACTATCAGGTCCTCTATCAGGGTGTTCGTGTCTTCGGCCCAGGCGCAGAAGGCGCTCGAGCTGATCAGAGAGGCAATGGTGGTCAAAAAATGAGACAAATCAAAGCTGCACTACTAGGTGCGACGGGCGCCGTTGGTCAGCGTTACATCAACATGCTCCCGAAGCACCCGTACATCAGCCTCGACGTTCTGATGGGAGGGGAATCGGCCGGGAAGAAATACGGGGAAGCGGTCCACTGGCTCTTCTCCGACCCGATACCGGACGAACTCGCCACGGCGAGGGTCAAGGTCGCGAGGCCCGAGTCCGCGGCCGGTTGCGACGTCGTCTTCTCTGCGCTCCCGTCGGAGGCCGCCAGGGACATCGAAGAGAAGTTCGCGCAGGCGGGCTTCACGGTGGTGAGCGAAGCGAGCACGCACAGGATGGACCCCGACGTTCCCCTCATGATCCCGGAGGTCAACGCGCCGCACCTCAAGCTCCTGGAGAGGCAGGGCATGAAGAGGAAATGGGAGGGCGGCATCGCGACCACCCCCAACTGCACGGTGACGGGTCTGGCGATGGTCCTGAAGCCGCTCGTGGAGCGGTTCGGGGCACGGAAGGCCATCGTGACAACGATGCAGGCGCTGTCAGGCGCGGGATATCCGGGAGTTCCATCGCTCGCGATAACCGAGAATATCATCCCCTACATCAAGAACGAGGAAGAGAAGGTCGCGAATGAGGCGAAGAAGATACTCGGCGCGCTAAGAGACGGGACGATCAGGCCGCACGACATACCGATGGGAGTCTCCTGCAACAGGGTCTCGGTCATCGACGGTCATACGGAGACGCTCTACGCAGAGTTCGACGGGGAGATTGACCCGCAGGATGCTGCGAAGGCGCTGGCCGATTTCCGTGGTCCCCCGCAGAAACTCAAGCTTCCGACGGCACCGGAGCGGCCCATAATCGTCAGGACTGAGAACGACCGGCCGCAGCCGAGGCTCGACAGGCTCGCGGGGACCGTGCCGGGCATGGCAGTCTCGGTTGGGAGGGTAAGGAACGGGATAGACCGCAAGGCGCTCCAGCTGACCCTGCTGTCGCACAACACAATTCGTGGTGCAGCGGGAACAGCAATACTTACGGCAGAGCTCATGGAGAGGGAAGGCTACATAGGGTGATATCGTTTGGTATCTGGTAAACAAGTCCGTCTCTCCCGGATAACCCGCAACGGAAGGATGCTCTGCATCCCGATGGACCACTCGCTCACGATCGGGCCTGTGGCGGGCCTCGAGGACCCCGAGGACACGATAAACAAGGTCGCCCGCGGAGGGGCCACCGCCTTCCTCGCGCAAAAGGGCATCCTGAAGCACCTGAGCAAGCCTGCCTCGATCGGTTCGATCGTCCAGATGTCGGCGAGCACCACGCTGGGAATGGCCCCCAACAGGAAGGTGCTCATAGCGACGGTGGCCGAGTGCCTCAGGCTGGGCGCCGACGCGATCTCCATACACGTGAACATAGGAGGAAAGGAGGAACCCGAGATGCTCCAGCAGCTCGGCATGGTCTCCGACGAGTGCGACTCGCACTCGGTGCCGTTCGTGGCGATGATGTACCCCAGAGGCGAGAACATCAAGGACCCGTCGGACCCGGAGGTCGTCGCCCACACAGCCAGGATAGGGGCAGAGGCGGGAGCTGACATTGTCAAGACGGTCTACACGGGAAACCCGGAAACATTCAGGGACGTCGTCAGGAGATGCCCCGCACCCGTGGTGCTCGCTGGCGGTTCGAAGGCGGACTCTGACGAGGCACTGCTCAGGATGACTGAGCAGGTAATGAAGGCGGGCGCGATGGGCGTGACCTATGGAAGGAACGTCTTCCAGCACAAGGACCCGATGCTCATCACAAGGGCGCTCAAGAGGGTCGTGATCGACAAGGCGAGCGTCGAAGAGGCGATGGAGGTCTTCAAACCTGCCGCTCCCTGAGAAAGAGATAGTCATAGACGTAACCGGAGCCAAGGCCCTCCAGCAGGTCTCCAGGGAAGCCACGGCGGCGGGCATCACCAGGGCGATATCCAGGGACCCGGCGACCGAAGCCTCGTCCCTGGACGGGATGACGCTGGTCCGCGTCTCGGAGTCTGATGGGAACGCCGGCACGGCGGCATGGGTCGAGGTATCAGGGGCGAGGGACATGGAGAGGGCAGTGGCCGCCTCAGGTCAGGGGCACGCCTTCGTGGTGGTCCAGCCTTCCAACTGGAAGATCATCCCGCTCGAGAACCTGATAGCGGACTTCCACAGGTCAGGGAAGAAGGTCTACGCCTACATGAAGACGAAGGGGGAGATGGAGACCGCGTTCACCATCCTCGAAAAGGGGGTCGACGGGATCGTGGTACCCGCGGAGGCGCTCGGCGACGCTGCCGAGATAGCCTCGACGCTGAAGAAGAAGGACCTGTACCCGCTCCCGTCCGCCAAGGTGACCAGGGTGGTCGATGTAGGGATGGGAGAGCGAGCCTGCATCGACACCGCTTCCCAGCTCGCGGTCGGAGAAGGGCTGCTGATCGGCAGCCGGGCCAGCTTCTTCTTCCTGGTTCACAGCGAAACCGTCCCGTCGGAGTACATCCCGACGAGGGAGTTCAGGGTCAACGCCGGCGCGATTCACAGCTACGTGCTGGGCGAGTCGGAGAAGACTAGATATCTCTCCGAGCTCAAGGCGGCGGACAAGGTCCTCACTGTCGCAAACGACGGCAGGTCCAGGCAGGTCGTGATAGGCAGGGTCAAGATAGAGAGGAGACCGCTGATGATGATAGAGGCTTCCGTCGACGGGGAGCTCGGGACCGTCATGCTCCAGAAGGCAGAGACCATCAGGCTGATCCGCCCCGATGGCTCGCCGATCTCGGTGACCGACATCAAGGTGGGCGACGAGGTACTCGTGCACGTCACGCAGAACAAGGCGCGCCACTTCGGCGGAGAGGTAGACGAGTTCATCCTTGAAAGATGAGCTCGCGCTCCCCCGGGTCGAAGACCGCGGTAAGAAGCTCGGCCAGGTCTGCACCACCATCTCCGCCAGGACGGCGGTCGAGATGGTCGACAAGGCTGAGGCCGCCTTCGACCTCGGGTCAGACCTGGTGGAGTTCAGAGTGGACCTGGCGCAGGATTCGCTGGGCGAGATGGCCGAGAGAATGCTGCGTTTTGCAAGGAAGTCCATAATCACGATGAGGCGCAGGGAGGAGGGAGGGAAGTTCCGCGGCAGCGAAGCCGAGAGGCTGGAGGCGATCTCCGAGCTGACAAGACTGAGACCGGCCTACCTGGACATCGAGCTGAGCACGGCGAGGGAGCATCCGCAGTGGTACGCCGGGCTGCCCGGGTCGCTCAGGAAGATAGTCTCGTGGCATGATTTCGCTGGGACTCCGCCCCTGAGGGTGCTACGGCAGAAGCGCGCCGAGGCTGATGAGCTCGGACAGGTCACCAAGGTCGTGACGACTGCCAAGAGGAAGGCCGACAACCTCAGGGTGCTGAAGCTCTACGAGGACGACCCGCTGTCGCTGATAGCGTTCTGCATGGGTCCCGAGGGCAGCGCGTCCCGGCTTGCGAGTCTAAGGTTGGGTGCTCCGGTCGTCTACGCCTCCCTACCGGGCGAGCCCGTGGCGCCAGGTCAGCTCTCCGTCACCACGGTTACCGGGATGAAGAAGCTCTGGGAGGAAGGACGTTGGTAGACGAGTACTGCCTCATTGGCGGGGATGTCACTCATTCGCTCTCGCCCGCGATGATGAACGCCGCCTTTGCGAGCATGAAGATCGACGCAGCGTACCGCCCCGTGAGCATAGCCAGGAAGGACTTTCCTGCAAAGTTCCTCGAGCTGAGGGGAGAGAGCAAGGGCATGAACGTCACCATACCCTACAAGTCGGATGTCATACCGTTCGTGGACGAGCTCGACGAGGTCTCCTCGAGGATAGGTGCCGTGAACGTCATCAAACACGAGAGCGGCAGATTCCTCGGATACAACACGGACGCCGGCGGGATAGTCGAGTCGCTGAAGGACCACGGCAGGGAATCTCCCAGGAGCGCGCTCTTGGTGGGGGCGGGCGGCGCCGCAAGGGCGTTCTGCGAGGCCATGCACCAGGTGCGCTGCGGCAGGGTGACGGTCGTCGTCCGGGAAGCCTCCAGGGGGGAAAGGTTCATCGTCGAGATGGAGAGGGTATTCCCCGGGATGAAGTTTGGGTTCACCACGTTCTCCGGGCTCAAAGAGACAGACGCGGACGTGATATTCAATGCGACCCCGGTTGGTTCCGGCGATCACGAGGTCCCCGAGAGTCTCAAGCGAGTTATCTACGGGCGCGCTACGGTCTTCGACGCCGTGTACAGACCTATGAAGACCGAACTCTTGAGGACGGCTGAGCTCAGGGGGTGCCACACGATCTACGGTTATGAGATGCTGCTCAACCAGGGCGTCCTGGCTCTGGAGAACTGGACCGGGAGGCCCGCTCCGAGGGAGACCATGAGGAAGGCGCTGCTGGACTCTCTGGAGGTAGCGGCTTGAAAGGAAGAGGTTCGACCTTCGGGGCGGTCAGCATAGTCAACGCCATCGCAGGGGGCAAGGGGGTCACTGCCAGCATCAGGCTGGGCACGGAGGCGGTCGTGGAACTCGTAGCCGGGCCTGGTGAGTGGAAGATAACCGCCAACGGGAAGGCGGTCGAGTCGAAACTGGCGACGGAGACCGTGAGCCTCGCGCTCAAGATGGCCGGCAAGGACGCCGCGCAGTACAGCGGGACGGTCGAGACCACGACGGCGCTCCCTATAGGCATGGGCCTCAAGACGTCCTCTTCTGCGTCGTCCGCCATAGCGCTTGCGGTGTTCGCCGCCCTGGGGCAGCGGGCGTTCGACCCGCAGAGGATAATGACGTGCAGCGTCGATGCGTCGCTCGCCAGCGGGGCATCCGTGACCGGCGCGATGGACGACTCCGCATCCTGTCTCCTCGGAGGAGTCAACCTCGTCGACAACCTGGGAAGGAAGGTGGAGCGCTCGAAGCTGTTCGACAAGCCGCTGAAGGTGCTCATCAAGGTCCCCAAGGCGCAGAGCAGAAGGGCCGCCGTCGAAGTGGCACAGGTGAGGAAGCTGGGAAGGGTCGCGGAGGTGCTCTACCGCATGAGCATGGAGGGCGACCTCTGGCGCGCAATGACGCTCAACGGGACCCTGTACTCCGCCATATACGGCTACGACGGAAGGGCCGCCCTCCAGGCGGTCGAGCACGGGGCGCTCGGCGCGTCGCTCTCGGGGACGGGGCCCGCCACGGCCGCGGTCTTCGAACCGAAGATGTCCGAGGAGGCCAAGAAGCTCGCCGAGGCCTGGCGGGTGGACGGCAGCGCGGTCATGGAGACGGAGACGAACAACGAGCACGGGAGGATTGAGTCGCTCGACTAGCACCACGACTGTCTCCGAGGGAAGGCTAGAAGGGAGGGTCAGGCTCCCCCCCAGCAAGAGCTACACCCACAGGGCAGTCCTGATGGCCAGCCTCGCAGAGGGAACGTCGCGAGTCTCGAACGCGCTCTTCTCACGAGACACCAACGCGACCATGGCGGCCTGCCAGGCGATGGGTGCGAGGATGGAAAGGTCGGGTTCTGCTGTCGCGATAACCGGAACCCTGCCGGCGGTGCCCGCCGACGTGGTCAACGTCGAGAACTCCGGGACCACCCTCAGGTTCATGACCTCGGCGTTCGGGGCCGCACCCGACGGGTTCGTGGTGTTGACGGGCGACTCGAGCATCAGGCGCAGGCCGATGCAGCCGCTCCTCGATACCCTCGGGCAGCTGGGAGTCGAGGCCTGGTCGACCCGGAAGAACGGATGTGCGCCTATCGTCGTGAAGTGCGGTGGCATAAGAGGAGGGGAGGCCGTGATAAGGGGAGACGTCTCGTCGCAGTTCGTCTCGTCGCTGATAATCTCGTCTCCCATGGCAGCTCAGGACACGTCCATCGGCGTGGCCGATGCTGTCTCTAGGCCGTACATCGACGCTACCCTGACGCTGTCGGAGGTCTTCGGGGTACAGGTGGAGAGGGAAGGCTACTCGAAGTTCGTAGTCAGGGCGGGACAGAGGTATCGCCATTCGGACTTCACCGTCCCGGCGGATTTCAGTTCGGCGTCCTTCATAGTCGCCGCCGTGGGACTGGTGGGCGGGAAGGTCGTGCTCGAAGACCTGAACCCGGAACTGCCACAGGGGGATTCTGCGATAATGAAGATAGCGAGGACGATGGGGGTCAGGGTGGACGAAGGGGAGGACTCGGTGACGGTCGAGTCCGACGGCTCCAAGCTCAAGGGAGGCACCTTCAACCTGGGCGACACGCCCGACCTGCTGCCCGTCGTGGCCGCACTATCTCTCAGGAGCGAGTCGCCGGTCGAGGTCGTGGGTACGGCCCACGCCAGGTTCAAGGAAACGGACAGGATAGCCGTGCTCGCGACCGAACTCTCGAAGGTCGGAGTGAAGATAGAGGAGAGGCCTGACGGGATGAAGATACAGCCGAACGCCCAGCTGAAGCGCGCCGCTCTGGATGCGCACGACGACCACAGGATGTTCATGGCGTTCTCACTGGCATCGATGCTCCTGCCCGGCGGGATACCCGTCGTGGGGGCTGAGAGCCTGGACGTTTCATATCCCGCGTTCCTGGAGGACATGCGGAGGCTCGGAGCGAGGGTGACCAGCGAATGACGGGCAACATCGTTGGAGAGAGGTTCGTACTCGTCAGCTTCGGGGAGAGCCACGGGAAGTGCGTCGGTGCGGTCGTGGAGGGGTGCCCCGCGGGGCTGAAGCTCTCGGAGGAGGACATCCAGAAGGACCTAGACCTGCGCAAGCCCGGGCAGTCGATAGTCACCACACAGCGGAAGGAGGGCGACGTCGTGGAGATAATGAGCGGGACGTTCAGAGGGTACACCACCGGTGCGCCGATAATGGCGATGATCAGGAACCAGGACCAGAACTCGCGCGACTACGAGCCTCTCGTCAGCACGCCCAGGCCTGGCCACGCCGACGCCACCTCCAAGCAGAAGTACGGAGGGTTCAACGACTACAGAGGAGGCGGCAGGTTCTCCGGCAGGATCACGGCCACGTTCGTGATGGGCGGCGCGATTGCCAAGAAGCTCCTCTCGGAGACCCTGGGCATCGAGATAATCGCTTACACGTCGGAGCTGGGCGGGCTGCGGGCCGAGAAGTTCACCCTGGACGACGCCAGGAGGAACAGGTACTCCAACGAGGTCAGGAGCCCGGACCCCGTTGTGGCCGAGGAGATGAGGAAGAAGGTCATCGAGTTGAGGGGGAAGGGCGACAGCCTCGGTGGCGTTGTGGAATGCGTCGCGCTGAACGTGCCGGCGGGGCTGGGGGAGCCCGTCTTCGGGTCTCTGGACTCTGACCTCGCAAGGATGGGGCTCTCCATCCCGGCAGTCAAGGGGGTCGAGTTCGGCTCCGGGTTCGCATCGACCAGGATGACGGGCACCCAGAACAACGACCTCTTCAGGATGCGCGATGGTGTGCTTCTCTCCGACACCAACAACGCGGGCGGAGTTCTCGGTGGTATCTCAAGTGGCATGCCGCTTCTCTACAGGGTGGCGTTCAAGCCGGCTGCGTCGATCGCCGCCAAGCAGCGGACGTACGACACGGCCAAGGGCGAGGAGGTCGACCTCGTCGTCCCGGGGAGACACGACCCGACGGTCGTCCCGAGGGCCGTCCCCGTAGTCGAGAGCGTGACTGCGCTGGTCCTCGCTGACCATGCGATCAGGGGCGGCTTTATCACGCCCGTCCTCAAGCGGGTGGACTTATGATGAGCTCCGAGAACGAACTGGAAGGACTGAGAGAGCAGATAGCGGACGCCACGAGAGAGATCATTGACCTGGTGGCCGCTAGGAACGCGCTCGCCAAGAAGGTCGGGGAGCTCAAGATGAAGGGCTCCATTCCGCTCGAGGACTCCAGGGTCGAGGACTCGCTGGTGAGGCTCGTCCTGCGCGAGTGTGAGATGAAGGGGCTCGACGGGCAGACGGGCCTGAAGATACTGAGCACCCTCCTTGCGGAGGGAAAGCGGGTGCAGGGATTCCCGGCGAAGCAGCAGCTCATCACGCCGATGATGATGAGCGCCAAGGCGCAGCAGATAGAGGCTGCAGGCAAGAAGCTGCTGAGGCTCGACGTGGGTGAGCCCGACTTCCATCCCCCCAAGGCTGTGCTCGACGCCACCTCAGAGGCGCTCTACGCGTACAGGACGCGGTACGCGCCCACCAGGGGCATACCCGAGCTGGTGACTGCGGTAAGGCAGTACATCGACCGGAGGCACCACTTCCCCGTCAAGGACGGCGAGGTGATAGTGAACCCCGGCGGGAGGTTCGGCGTGTACATGGCGCTCATGTCCTCGGTGAGGGAAGGAGAGAGCGCGATAGTCATCGAGCCGAACTGGCCGGCGTACAAGGAGGGCCTCCAGTACATCGGGGCAAGGGCCATTTCGGTGCGCACGACGCTCGAGGAAGGCTGGTTACCCTCGGTGGCCGCTGTACAGGACGCGATAAGGCCGAACACCAGGGCGATAGTGCTGAGCTATCCCGCGAACCCCACGGGCGCGATACTGGCCCCCGAGAAGTTCAAGGAGATAGTGGAGGTCGCGGACGAGCACGGCCTCACGGTCATCAGCGACGAGATCTACACGGACTACTCCTACGCTCCGGCTCCAAGCATACTGGAGACCCCCGCGAAGAAGTTCATACTCACCGCCTCGTTCTCGAAGACCTGGGCGATGACAGGGTTCAGGGTCGGTTACACCGTGTCGTCGGAGGAGAACATCTCGAAGATGATGAAGATCCAGTCGCTCATCGTCACCTGCGTCCCCGAATTCATACAGAGGGGCGCGATAAAGGCGCTGGGAAGCGAGCCCGAGGTGGCCAGCAACGCAGCGGCCATGAGGGAGAGAATCGAGCTCGCCGGCCGTGAGCTTGACGCCATCCCCGCCCTACAGTACGTGAAACCCGACGGCGCGATGTACGTCTTCCCGCAGGCGAAGAATGCGGACTTTGACTCTGTGGTCTTCACGATGAAGCTTCTCGAGGAGAAGGGAGTGACGATATCCCCGGGTACTGGCTTCGGGGACTACCCGAGGGCCTTCAGGGTCTCGCTCGGCGGCTCGAAGGAGACCATAGTAGAGGGCATCAGGAAGATAGGGGAACTTCTCGCTTGAAGGTGGCGGTCATCGGCTCCTCCGGGGGCATGGGAAAGTTCCTTGTGAAGTACTTCCTCTCCCAGGGGTGCACGGTGACCGGGTCCGACCTGCGCAGGTCGGGGACAAGACATCGGAGCTTCTCGTTCTCAGGCTCGAACCTCGCCGCCGTGAAGGGGGCGGACGTCGTGGTCATCGCGACCCCCGCTGGCGCTACCGTCGCTGCCGCCGGTGAGGTGGCTCCAGGGCTCAGAGAAGGGGCGGTGGTGGTAGAGATAGCCTCGGTGAAGGCGAAGGTGCTCCGCCAGGTAAGGAGAAGGCTAGCGGAGAGCGGGGCGACGCTGCTATCCCTGCACCCCCTCTTCGGACCCTCCATGGATGTCTACAAGGGTATGAAAGTCTGCGTGATAGAGACAGACGGTGGGTCCGAGGCGCTCGCCCGCAGGCTCTTCCCGCAGGCCGAGCTGATACCTATGGGCGAGGAGGAACACGACAGGAAGATGGCGCTGATACTCTCGCTCACACATCTCCTGAACATCGCCTACGCTGGAACGATAAGGCGGTACATGGGACCGGCTGAGTTCAGGAGGCTCCAGACGCCCACTTCGGGGGTGCAGCTCACGCTGGCGGAGGGGATACTCTCCCAGAGCCCCGCGCTCTACTCCTACATCCAGACCGAGAACCCATACTCGGCAGAGTCGGCGCGCGCCCTGGTCGAGGAACTCGGCGGGCTGCTGGGGCTCATAGAGAAAGGCGACAGGAAGGCTTTCGAGAAGCGGTTCGGGGAGCTCTCCAGGGCCTTCGCAGGCGACTCGGAGGAGGCGCTCGGCCTCGTGTACCAGGCCTTCGAAAAGTCGTCGCGCTAGAACTGGACCAGCAGCAGGGCCAGCAAGAAGGCGCCCACCGGGACGGCCAGCCAGGAAGCGATATTCTCTGCGGCCAGGCGACTGTTCACCACTGATAGCTGCTTGGTAATCGCGGCCCCGAACATCCCGCCCATGAGGCACTGGCTTATCGAGATGGGGATGGCGAACTGGGTCCCGAACCAGATGAGCACGGAGCTGCTGGCGAAGGTCGCAACGACCCCGAGGGGGCTCAGAGCAAGCAGCCTGTCTCCGACCGTGCCCGCGATGCCTCCCCGCCCCAGCGCGACCATTCCTAGCACCGCCACGAAGACGAACAGAAGCACCTCAAGCTCGGACGGGGAGGAACCGTTGAGGGCAACGCCGTAGATGAGTCCTATGTTGTTAGCGCCGAGGACGTAGGCTATCACGAGGGACGTCAGGATGACCCCGTACCTGCTAGCGCCGTCCAGCGCGAGGAGCCCGAGATTCGAGACAGATTTGACGATGACCCAGTAGAAGAGGTAGGCCAGCACCGCGGCAACGATTGGAGCAAGGAACCAGAAGGCGGCGACCTGCTCCAGCCTGGCGACGTCGAGCGGCTGCGAGGACCCGTACACGGCACCGGCGAAGGCGCCGACTATCGCCATGCTGAACGAGACGGGAAGCTTCAGCAGGGAAAGGGCCACCGTGACTCCGATTGAGACGAGGAGCGCAGTGAAGACCACCTGGTCGCTTGCGGACGGGGTGATCGTGCCGCTCAGGCTCTTCAGCATCTTCGAACCCTCGAGCAGGACTCCGAGGAGCAGCCCCGCAGTGGCCACGACGAGCGCTTCCCGGGGCGTCAAAGAGCCGGAGCCCTCTCCGTTACCGATGAGGAACGAGCTGTTGTTCCATCCGAAGACGAAGGCCAAGACTACGCCTAGGACGAAGACGGCCTCGCTAACCATAGCCCTTCGCTACCAAGACGAGCACGACATCGCTGGCGTGCTCGGCGTTGTCTGCGATATCGTCCGACGCGAAGATGAAATCCCTGAGCTCGATGATCGATACAGGGTCCATCCGCCCACGCTCGCCCAGCAGCTGCCTGAGAAGATGGTCCTTCTCGGTATCTGCCTCCTCCTCGCAGTCTCCTACGACGCGCACCTTCGAGACCACGGTCTTCTTGTCGCTCTGGAGTGCCAGTATCAGCGATTCGAGGGCCGTGACGGCTGCGAGAAGGTTCTTCTGGAATGCGGCCATGTGTTCGCTCCTCAGGATCTCGAGGAACGCAGGCTCCCCATCCACGCCGATGGCGAGCAGGCGCGCGGCGTCCTTCGCGCTGTCGGCTATGTTGTCGTTGGTCTGGATCAGCGTCAGGATGTCCTCCCTGACCCCTCCGAAGAAGGCCCCCTCGGCTATCTTTGCGCTGAGGTCCCGGCGCATAGCCTTGGCGCTGTCCTGGAGCGAGAAGACCTCGGTGAGCAGGGCGTCGGATGACGGCCCCTCGGATGCGAAAGAAGAGACGAGGCTCTGGTAGGTGACGACGCACTTTTTGACCACCGAGAGGTGCTGCTCCAAGCCCTGGAGTATCGACCGCTCCCTCCCTCCCAGCGAAAAGGACGGAAACCGCGCCAAGAAGAGCCTCCTCGGGGCTCGCAGAGGTAATTAAGTCTGGTTCGAACCGCCCTTCTTCGTGGCGGTTTTCAGCGTCCTCGCATAGTTTTCAACGTCCTTCAGCATGGCGGCCTTCGGTTTTCCCGAGGAGACCATGTTCACGATGCTGCTTCCCACGATTACGGCATCTGCCCCAGCTGCCAGGACGGCCCTGACGTGCTCGGGTTTCGAGATGCCGAAGCCGACCCCGAGCGGAATCTTGCCGCGCGTCATGCGCTTGGCTTCCTTCACGAGCTCGAGCGTCGCGTCACCGAGCTGTGACCTAGCGCCCGTAACGCCTAGCAACGACACGAGGTAGAGGAACCCCGTCGAATGCTTCACGAGCGACTTCATCCTGGCAGGGGAGGTGGTGGGAGCGGCCAGCAGTATCGTGTCAAGAGAATACTTCCGGGCGAGTCTCGAGTAGTCCTCGGTCTCGTCGAGGGGAAGGTCCGGAACTATCAGGGCATCCACGCTCGCCTTCTTGGCCTCCGAGAGGAAGCGGTCGAGGCCCGGAGAGTAGAGGATGTTGTAGTAAGTCATGATGGCGATCGGTGTGCTGTGCTTCTTCTTCAGCCGGGCGACTGCGCCCAGGACGTCCGAGGGCTTCGTCCCAGCCGCAAGCGACCTGACCGCGGCCTCCTGGATCGACTTGCCGTCGGCTATCGGGTCAGAGAACGGGATGCCCAGCTCGATGATGTCTGCACCGCCGGCTATGAGGGCGTCGACGACCCGCTCCGTGGTCTCGATGTCGGGGTCTCCTCCCATGATGTATGCTATGAGCGCCCCATCCTCCTCCAGTGAGCGGAAGGTCGACCCTATCGGGCTCAAATCTCCAACCCCGCCCTCTTCGCGATTATCTGCACGTCCTTGTCGCCCCGTCCGGAGAGCGTGACCACCACGTTCTCGTCGCGCTTCATCCTGCCAGCGAGCTTCATGGCGTACGATACCGCATGCGACGACTCCAGCGCTGGTATGATCCCCTCCTTCCTCGAGAGAAGATGGAAAGCCTTGACCGCCTCGTCGTCCGAGGCCGACACGTACTGCGCCCTCCCGCTGTCCTTAAGGAATGAATGCTCCGGACCGACCCCTGGGTAGTCGAGTCCGGCCGAGATGCTCTCGGTCGACGCGACCTGCCCATCCCGGTCCTGGAGGAGGTACGTCAGCATCCCGTGCAGGACCCCTTCCCTCCCTTCGACGAGCGTCGCCGCGCTCCTGCCGCGACCCGTACCACCTGCCTCCACTCCGTAGAGCTTCACGTCCCTGTCGTCCACGAACGGATGGAAGGTGCCCATGGCGTTGCTCCCCCCGCCTACGCAGGCCACGACGGCGTCCGGCAGCCGTCCCTCCTTGGACTTCATCTGCCGCTTGACCTCTGCTCCGATTACGCTCTGGAAATCGCGGACTATCACAGGATATGGGTGTGGCCCGACCACCGACCCGATAATGTAGTAGGTGTCACGCAGGTTGGTCACCCAGTCGCGCAGGGCCTCGTTGATCGCGTCCTTCAGGGTGCGCGACCCGCTGCGGACGCTGTGGACCTCGGTGCCCAGCAACCTCATCCTGAAGACGTTCAGCTTCTGCCTCTCGATGTCCTCGGAGCCCATGTAGACCTCGGCCTTGAGTCCCAGCACGGCGCAGGCCATCGCGGTCGCGACGCCGTGCTGGCCGGCTCCTGTCTCGGCAATCACCCTCGGTTTGCCCATCTTTTTTGCCAGCAGCGCCTGTCCCAGCGTGTTGTTGATCTTGTGGGCGCCGCTGTGAAGCAGGTCTTCGCGCTTGAGATAGACCTTGGCCCCTCCCGCGCTCTCCGTGAGGTTCGATGCGAGATACAGCGGTGTGGGGCGACCAGCGTAGTCGGAAAGAAGGTGCGCGAGTTCCCGCCTGAAGGAGGCGTCCCTTCGCAGGCTGAGGTAGGCCTTCTCGAGTTCCTGGACGGCAGGGACGAGCGTCTCCGGGATGAACTGTCCTCCGTATCTCCCGAACCGGCCCTTCTTCGGGTAGTCTTCGCCCACTACCAGTCCGCCACCTTCGCCTTCTTGACGAATTCCATCACCTTGCCCGGGTCCTTGATGCCGGGAGCGCTCTCGACGCCGGAGGAGGTATCGACAGCGTAGGGTCTGACCATCTTGATCGCGGCAGCAACGTTGGCAGAGTTGAGACCGCCCGAAAGGATGAGCCTGGTGGGTACTATAGAGTACTTGAGCTTCCTGCAGACGGCCCAGTTCGCTGGCACGCCCGTGCCTCCCTGCTGTCCCTCGACGTAGCTGTCGGTCAGGAGGGCGTCGAAGCCATTCACCGCCTTCTTGGCCGCTTCGACGTCTTCGGTCTGCGGCGAATAGGCCCTGATGAGACGCGCCCCGGTCGTCTTTCGGACGGTCTCGGGGTCGGCGATTTCGCCGTAGAGCTGAAGCGCGTCGAACCTCCCGCCCTTCAGGTCCGGCTCGGCCCTGAGCGCGTCACCCGTGGTCACCAGAACGGCATCGACGAACGGAGGGACAGTCTTCGCCAGCTCGACCGCCTTCTCCAGCGGGATGTTCCGCGGGGAGGACGGGAATCCGGAGATGAAGCCCACGGCGTCCGCACCCGCCAGTATCGCAAAACTTACGTCCACTTCACGCGTCAGACCGCATATCTTCACTCGAAGCATCTCTATGCACCCGCTAGCTCGCGCACGGCCTCCTCGATATCCTTTGACCTCATTAGCGTGGAACCTACAAGGAATCCGTCGGCACCCAGGGACATGAGCTCGAGGAGCTCGGACCTCTTCGAGAGGCCGCTCTCTGAGATGACGAGCTTCCCCTGCTTCCCAAGGGCCAATAGGCGCCGCGAGGTGTCGAGCGACACGGCGAGCGTCTCCAGGTCACGGTTGTTTATCCCGACTATGTCTGCCGAGCTGTTCAGTGCGAGCCGGTACTCTTCCTCGGTGTGCGCCTCGAGCAGGACCTCCAGTCCCTTGGAGTGGGCGAGGTCAATCATGGAACCGAGCGGCCGGTCTGCGAGACGGAACCTGAATATGCCGGCCATGAGAAGGATGACGTCCGCCCCTATCTTCTGCGCCGCCTCAACCTGAAGTGGGTCGACTAGGATGTCCTTCATAAGGATGGGCAGAGCGACGCTCTTCTTGACGGCGGTCAGGTACTCGATGCGCCCGTCGAAGTACTTTGGCTCCGTGAGGACCGAGATGCCCACCGCTCCGCCCCGCTCGTACTTCTTCGCGATCTCCCTCACGTCCTGTGCGGCGCGGAGCTCGCCCTCCGCGGGAGACTTGAACTTGACCTCGGTGACCAGCGGTATGCGCTTGGACGAGGCGATTGCCTCGCGCATGCTCCTCCGGGGGAACGAAGTCTCCTCGACACGATAGTAGCCCTCGGAGACGGTCTTCCTGGCCCCATCCGCGAGCGTGAAGATGAAGTTCCTATCTCGCTGCTGCATGTTTCTCCAGGCTCTCCATGCTACCCCCACTTATCTTCACCATCCCTTCAAGCTTCTTCTGCGCGGCCCCGCTGTCAATCGACCGGCGTGCGACCTCGACCGCGTCTGCGAACCCGTCAGCCTTCCCGGAAAGTACGATTGCGGCTGCGGCGTTCACGAGCACCAGTTCGAGGCTGCCGTCGCTTCTCCTTGACCCTCCGAGCAGCTCCATGGTGAGGCGCGCGCCTTCGTCGACGGAGGATATGCGAGGAGGAACTCCTTGGAGCCTTCCAACACCAAAGTCCGACGGCGCGTATTCGCGGGACGCCACCTGGCCCTCCCGCAGCCATGAAACGAGTGTGTTTCCCGTGACAGAGATTTCGTCCATCCCCTCCACAGCATGGACGACCATCGCCTCCTTCGTCCCTAGCTTCTGGAGCGCGCTCGCCACCTTTGATGTGAGCGACGAAGAGTAGACCCCGAGGAGCTGATAGTCGGCTCCCGCGGGGTTCATCAAGGGTCCCATGAGGTTGAATATCGTGCGGATGCCTAGCTCGCGCCTGACCGGAATCACCTGCCTCATTGCCGGGTGGAACACCGGAGCGAACATGAACCCGATCCCCACCTGCTCGATGGACTCCTTGACCTTCGACGGCTCCATTACGAGGTTGAACCCGAGACCTTCCAGCAGGTCGGCGCTGCCGCTCTTTCCGGTGACCGACCTGTTCCCGTGCTTGGCTACGTGCACGCCTGCGCCCGCTGCGACGATGGCCGAGACGGTGCTGACGTTGAACGTCCCCGCGCCGTCGCCGCCGGTGCCGCAGGTGTCCACGAGCCTGCCGCTCACGACAGGATGTATCTTCAGGCTGTGCCGGCGGAATGTGGAGGCGAACGCCGCAAGCTCATCGGCCGTCTCGCCCTTCCCCCTGAGGGCGACGAGGAACCCCGCCGTCTGTGCCGGGGTGGCGGCGCCACTGATTATCTCCTCGAGAGACTGGTCGACCTCTGAGGAAGAAAGCTCGTGTCCCTCCACCAGCTTGGCGACCGCCTGCTGAATCACTGACGTACCCCCTCCTTGAGGAAGTTCCTGACTATGCGCTTGCCGTCTTCGGTCATGATCGACTCGGGATGGAACTGCACCCCCTCTATCGGATGCTCGACGTGTCTTACGCCCATGATCTCCTGGTCGTCCATGGAGAGCGCTGAGACCCTGAGAACGTCCGGCAGGGTGTCCTTGTCTATCACCAGTGAGTGATAGCGGGTGGCCTCGAACGGGACGGGCATCCCCTTTAGGACGCCTCGGCCATCGTGGTCGATTCTGCTCGTCTTTCCGTGCATGAGCCGCGAAGCGCGCACCACCTTCCCGCCGAACGCCGCGCCTATCCCCTGGTGGCCTAGACAGACGCCGAGGGTGGGCACTTCTTTGCTCAGAGACTTCAGGATGGACTGACAGACGCCGAAATAGTGCTTGTCCTCCGGGTTGCCCGGCCCAGGCGAGATGATTATGCGGTCTGGTCCGAGAGCCTTCGCCTGCTTGAGGGTGATCTTGTCGTTCCTGAATACCTCCGGAGAGGCCCCAAGCTCTCCCACGTACTGGGCGAGGTTGTAGACGAAAGAGTCGTAGTTGTCGATGATTAGGACCTTCATTTCCTGCCACCCGCCGCCTCGACGGCCCTGAACAGCCCCGCAGCCTTGTTCTCGGTCTCCTCCCATTCCTTCTCGGGGACGGAATCTGCGACCACGCCGCCGCCCGCCTGTATGCTGCAGCGCTTCCCGTCTGCGACGAGAGTCCGGATGGTAATCGCAAAGTCAGCGTTGCCGTTGAACGAGAAGTAGCCGAGCGCGCCCCCGTAGGGACCCCGACGTGAGGGTTCGAGCTCCTCGATGATTTCCATGGCCCTCGGCTTGGGAGCGCCTGAGAGCGTCCCGGCCGGGAAGACCGCCCTCATCGCGTCGAACGAGTCGAATTCGTCGCGGAGCTCGCCGGTCACTCTTGAGACGATGTGCTGGACGTGGCTGTACTGCTGCACGGTCAGGAGCTCGGGTACCTTCACGCTGCCGTACTTTGAGACCCGTCCCAGGTCGTTCCTTCCGAGGTCGACGAGCATCACGTGCTCGGCCCTCTCCTTTTGGTCGGCGAGCAACTCCTTCGTTATCCTTTCGTTCTCCCTCTTGTCGGGCACGTGCGGCGCCGTCCCGGCGATGGGGAACGTCTCCGCCCTCCTGTCCTCGACGCGCAGGAGCATCTCGGGGCTGGAGCCCACGACCCTGCGGTCCCCGAACTTCAGGAAGTACATGTACGGCGACGGGTTGATGCGGCTCAGCTCGGCATAGAACCTGGCGAGGTCGCCGGTGACCTCGAAATCGTGGCGCTTCGAGGGGACCACCTGGAATATGTCACCGGCTGCGATGTATTCCTTGGCCTTCTCGACCAGCTTCTCGTAGTTCTCTTTTTTGATGTTGGGAGTCCGGGGGCCGTGGTCGAGTGCACCCATCTCGCCCCTGCGAGCGAGCAGTCTCTCGACAAGGGCGGACCGGTCTCCGTTAAGCGAGCAGTAGTAGACCTCGCCATTGATGTGGTCGAACGCAATACCGTCCGTGTAGACCCCGAATTCCATGTCGGGGGCGCGCAGGTCGTCCCTGGCAAGGCGCGGAAGCCGTTCCCAGTATCTTACCGAGTCGTAGGAAATGTAGCCCACAGCGCCGCCGATGAAACGGTACGGGCCTCGCTCTGTCGTCCGTCCCATCAGAGAGCGGATGTTCTCGAGAGGGTCAGCCGTCTTGATGTACTCGTGGGAGCCCCTGGAGCGGTCGTCCAGCTCCATGTCGCCGTTCTTAACTCGGACGACCATCGAAGGTTCGAAGCCGATGAACGAATATTCAGCGAGTCTGGTCGCGCCCTTCGCCGATTCAAGCAGGAAGGCCTCTTCGTATTCTTCCTGGACCTTGAGGAAAAGCTTCTGAGGAGTGTCGGAGACCTGGAGCTTACGAGCTTTCAGCCTTGATGTTTGAACTGTCGCAGAGGAGCCAAACGTAGTCACCCATCTTTGTCGCCAAATTGGGCTTGAAATGCTCGCTTATAATCATTTATGTACGTATGTGTACACTGTCACTTTGTGGTGTCCTTGTTGGGTGTCCGCTTCTGGTTGGTTTCTATGTTGACAGTAGGGGAATAACTGCCCCAGTTACGACAAGAACCATTCCAATGACGAACATTCGTTTGTCTCTCTTTACCTTCAATCTCCCGAGGGCAGCATTGGTCATGAAAGGTGGCATCCTATCAGCCATCATCGTAATTCCCACAAGCGCATTGAGAGTATCGTAGGTAGGGTAAGAAATCACGAATGCGCCAATGATGTCCAACGCGGCTGCGATTCCGTTAAGCCATAGAACCATTGAAGTCATTCGTCATGCTTTTGATTATTTATTGCCTTCTTGAGTAGCTCCATCCACCTATCTTGTCCTGACGCATGATACAGTCCTGCCATTTCAGCGGGAGTCAGCCCTTCAAGCCCTTGATTCTCTCGAATGAAGTCGTAGTATAGGCGTTGGCCATCCCTAAGAGGTGTGTTGTCTGACTTCCATCCACACTGAATCTTGTTCACTCGCGTATTGCACTATCAGGTCTCTGCGCGCTGATTGCGATCCTGTAAGGCCTGCACTCCAGTGTTGTTTGGTGTCGCATTGGGAGTTCCGCGACGTGAGGCATCCACTCCGGCACGGACTTTCTGCTATCTTGGCTCGCGCCGCGTAGTCACTGACTCGTGTCTGCGTCTGCGAGAGTCCTCAGTCATGGGACGCCAGCTTTCTTTCGTCCATGATCCCTGCGCCACCGCAGCCGGTGCAGTCCGGTGCCGTTGGGCTATCGGCCGGTGCCGACCGGCCCATGTCGTACTTACCGGTACCCATGCAGACCGGACAGGTGATTACTATCGAGTCGCACGCGCCGCACCTGATTGGCACTCCGGCCAGCTCCGTCCTGCAAGTGGGACAATTGAGAGATGCCACGGACCAAGGTACGGGCGTTGCGTTCTTAAGAGCGCGCGGGCCGGTACCGTTCGTCCGTCTCAGCTTGCTGACGCGTCTCCGATGAGATGAAACTGGTTCCTGCTGGGTCTCCAGACCTTGCGCCACGAGTATGCGGGCAGCGATGCCCTCACGGCCGCCTCGTTCTCCTCGAACGGCGGGTGGACCTCGACCACCAGCCGGGGGCGGTCCCTAGTTATGAGCTCCAGCGCCCCCCGTATCACGTGGGCCTCGTAACCCTCGACGTCTATCTTGATGAGCCCGACCGGGCTGGGAAACGAGCCCATGAATTCGTCGAGCCGCTTTACCTCCACCCTTTCCGTTTCCGAAGCAAAGTCCTTCGAACGCCTGACAAGGCTGTTGTTGCCGCTGGAGTCGTGCTTCAGCAGCTCGGCCTCGCCGTCTGAGTCGCCAAGGGCGCACTGCTGGACCACAACGTTCCCGAACTCGCGCGTTCTCGACCTCAGCTCTTCCGCTGTGGAAGCTGAGGGTTCGAACGCCCAGACCGACCTGCTCCTCGGGGCCATGTAGCGACTGATGTGGCCGATGTTCGCGCCGGCGTCGACGAAGGTCAGCGACGGATCCATCTTCATGAACGCCTCGAGGTGAGCCTCCGCCCCAGGTGCCCTCCGCTTGAAGACGCGTCTTACGACCTTGGAGGTACAGTCCTTAGGGATGTTCAGGAGCGTCTGCCCGAGCTGTCCGGACCGGTTTGCATAGTCCAGGTAGCGGCCCATCATCAGAGGTCTGACATAGATCAGAGCGCGGACGGCCACCGAGAAGGGCGAGAGCTGCTGCGCCCACGCCTTCCTCCCGGCCTCGAGCTGTCCCGCGGGACGGTCCTCTAGGGAGGTGCGGTGGTCTATCCCTCCGACCACGGGCAGATAGACGACCTTCCAAGAGGTTCGGAGCATCGCTTGCTTGAGGAGTATGTCTTCGCCCTCGCGTGTGGTACTGGTCAGCTGCTTCGAGGTCGTCGCGTCGTCCGTCTCGAGCCAGGCCTGACGGTTCAGCACATACAAGCCCGTGAAGAACAATCTGTGCCTTATCCTACGGAGCATCCGTTTCGAAGTGTTCCTGACCACCTCTGCGAGCCCTGGAGCGCCCCGTAGTTTCTCGAGGGAGACCATGCCGATATCTCCTTGGACCAGCTCGACCGCCCTGAGGCAGTCGCGCGTCACCGTCAGGTCGATGTCTCCGGTCAAGATGATGTCGTGCCTGGCCTTCAGAAAGCCGAGACGTCGGGCACCGCCCTGGCGGTGGTGCCATCCTTCCTCGGCCTGCGAGGAGTCGACCGTCGTGCAACCTTCGGCCATCTTCGGGTCTATCTGACCG
>CAZAMW010000005.1:0-6780 GCA_964486265.1 uncultured Nitrosopumilales archaeon
CCCGAGGCTCAGGAGCGACCCCACGCTGAACAGGGTCGAGGAGACTCCCGAGGCGACACCCCTCTGCGCGGGAGGGACGGAGTTCATGATCGCTGCGATGTTGGGCGCGAAGAACATCCCCCCGCCCACGCCCGTTAGTATCATGGGGAGGACGAGCGTCGTGTACGGGACGCCGGGGGGGAGGGTCGAGAAGAAGAGGAACGAGACGGCCGAGAGCAGCATCCCGAACGTCGTCAGGCGGCGCGGCCCGATCCGGTCCGAGAGGTAGCCGCTCAGCGGACCGATTATCACGAAGGCTATCGCGAAGGGGAGGAGAAGCATGCCGGACTCGAGAGCGCTGTAGAGCAGCACGCCCTGGAAGTAGAACACGAGTATCAGCGAGAAGGAGCTGCGGGAGATCGAGGTCAGCAGGTTCGCGAGCGCGCCAGCGGCGAAGGCGCGTATCCTGAACAGCCTCACGTCTATCATCGGGCTCTTCACCCTTGTCTCCACGAAGGCGAAGAGCCCCAGAGTGACCAACCCACCGACCATGAGCAGGTCCTTGTCGTAGGACCATCCGGTTATCGCCGAGAGCGTGAGCCCGAGCAGGAAGACCAGCAGACCTCCCCCGAAGAGGACGTTCCCGAGCGGGTCGAGCCTCTCACCCGTCGGTCTCGGACCCAGGTCCTTCAGCTTCATGTACGCCCAGACCGTCGCGAAAATCCCGGGTGCCAGGTTGATCCAGAATATCGACCTCCATCCGAGCAGTGTAGTCAGGAAACCCCCGCCCACAAGGCCTAGTATAGACCCTGCGACCCCGGCGATCTGGTTTATGCCGAGGGCCTTCCCTCTCTCGGTGACCGGGAACGCGTCGGTCAGGATCGCTGCGTTGTTGGAGAGTATCAGGGCGGCGCCGACACCCTGCACGAGCCTCATGAACACCAGGAACGTCCCATTGGGGGCGACGCTGCAGAGGCCCGAGCCCACCGTGAACACCGCAAAGCCGAAGTTGTAGAGTCGCACCCTCCCGAAGATGTCTCCAAGCCTGCCGATCGTTAGCAGGGTCGTTGCGGTGACAAGAGTGTATCCCATTATTATCCAGATTCCGTCGAAGACCGTTGTCCCTGGCAGCTGAGACGGCTTGAGCATCGTCGGGAGTGATATCAGCACGATGTTCGCGTCGAGCTGCGACATGAACGCGCCGACGGTGGTGTTAGTGAGGACTACGTACTTGTACTGCAACCACTCGCCTTCTTTCCCGCTCTCCTCAGACGAAATTCAGCCTGTATTTACCGATTTGAGAGGAATCAACGAACGACGGAGGACAAAGACTCGCCCACCGAGAGCACCCGCTCGTCCCCACCTACGTTCCCTACGACCTGGAGTCCGGTGGGAAGAGAGTCTCCGCGAGGCCGGGCCGGGACGCTCAGGGCCGGCAGGCCCGTAAGGTTGAACAGCTCGGTGTTCTTGAGCATGAGATACCTGAGGTTTCCGGTCTCTTCCCCCACGACGTCGTCGATCCTGGGTGCCACGACCAGGCACGTTGGCATGAGTAGCGCATCCAGACCCTTGAGCAGACGGGCCATCACCTGCCCGCACCTGATGCGCAGGTTGGTCGCATGTATGTACCGGAGCATCCCCATCTTCAGTCCGTTGTCCATCAGCGCCACGACGTCCTTGTGGAGCAGCTTGCGGGCTTCCGAGCGGAGAATCTTTTCGTAGAACCACGAAGCCTCCTTAAGGGTCAGGACGGCGCGCGCTCGGGCGTATCTACCCATGCTCTCTTCCACGGGAACGTCCCGGACGTCGAAGTCACCGCTCCCGTTCAGGGCGTCGATGGCGTGCCAAAAGTCCTTCGAGACCTGTTTGTCCATCTCGTCCACGAAGTAGGTCGTGGGTATCCCGACCTTGTGCTTCCGTCCCGGCAGAGGTCGCGAGCCCGTGATGGCCCTGAAACCGAGGGAGAGGTCTGCCATCGAGCGCGCGAACAGGCCGAGATGGTCGAGAGACCCGCTGAGCGGGAAGACGCCGTCCGTGCTCAGCAGCTCGAGGGAAGGCTTGAAGCCGCAGACGCCGTTGAGGGCGGCGGGGACCCGGACGGAGCCCCCCGTGTCGCTCCCTGTGCTGATGATCGCACCCTTCGAGAGCCTGACCGAGACCGCGGACCCGCCGCTGGAGCCTCCGGAGATGCGCGTCGGGTCGACCGCATTGTGGATGGGCCCGTTTAATCCGCTGGTACCCATGACTCCGAGCGCGAGCTCATGAAGGTTCGTCTTTCCGAGCGGTACCGACCCCACCTCCAGCAGCTGGTCGACAACGTCCGAGTTCGTCTGAGGTATGAAGTCAGAGAAGGCTTCTGAGCCGTTCGTCGTCGGGAACCCTCCGAGGAAGGTGTTGTCCTTGATCGTGAGCGGGACGCCGAAAAGCGGCGGAAGCTTGCGCCTGCTGCCAGCCAACCGCTCGTCGAGGACCCTCGCCCTCGAGAGAGCGAGGCCATCGTCTCCGTCGAAGACGGTGATGAAGGCGTTGTGCCTCCCGCGATACTCGGAGATGTTCGCGAGTTCCTCTGAGACCCGCTCCTCGCAGGTCGTTCTGCCCTCCAGCAGATCTTCGTGGAACGCGGCGATGCTCTTGCGGTCCTCCTCGCTCTTCATTATTCCATCCCTCCCTGTCTCGGTGTGACCGCCGGGGTTATGGTAAAAGGTATCTGGTCCTGCGGCTGCGAGGGAATGGTCACACCGATGAACATGGCGTAACTGGTGGGAAGATGGAAGACAGAGGGACTGAACTCGCCTATCGTCGCGTTTGCGGCGGCGTCTGGTCCGGAGGCCGCCGCGTAGGAAGAGTTCAGGTCGTTCCAGATGGCGCCCCTGCCTACCCCCGAGGCGGCGGAGTACGAAGCGTTCAGCGCGGTCCAGATGGTGCTTGTCGTTATCCAGCCAAGAGAGATGTTGGACCCGGAGACGTTCATCGTGATGTTGTACGGAGAGACAAGGACATCGGTAACCTGATACGTACCGTTGGCGAGGAGGCCTGTCGTCCCCCTGATCTGTGTGAGCGTCATCGTACCCGCCCCGTCCCTGGCGCTCACGGACACGTTGTAGCTGGCGGAGGTCGCGCTCTGGCCGGGAGCGTATATCACCAGGACGCCCGTCAGCGAGGCGGTCTTCGTTGAGGATGCGTTAAGGTAGACCGAGGCGACGGTGAGTGCTCCGGCAGCGGCCGTCGCAACCAACAGGATGAGGACGAGTGTCATGCCCTTCATGCGACGCCCTTTCTTTTCCATCTTCGCCAAGTCTACTTCGGTAGCCGGCGGCCGGAGGTGTATTTCAGGGATTCCCCGGATGTGCCGGACGTTTGCGATTTTGTTTACGATTCATGACAAGGGGTCTTTTGCCCGCGTTGCTCGCCTGAGCGTGCAGATGTCAGCCACAAAGGCAGCGAGCGCGCCGAACCAGCCACAGCCTCCCAGCGAGATGACGAAGCTCAGGAAGGTCGAATGGTACGCCGGACAGCTAATCAATGACGCGGTCACCAAGGAGAAGGCCGGGAGCTTCGAGGAGGCCATCGTGGCCTACCTGAACGCCGCCGACATCCTGCTCCTCCTCGCCAAGGGCCAGGACAACTACACGGTATGGAAATCCTACTCAGACAGGGCAATCCAGTGCCAGCAGCGTTCGAGGGTACTGATGGCCAAGCGCAGCCTCGCTAGTCAGAAGTAGACGACGCCCGCGCTCTCCGCACCAGCCACCATTCGAACAGGTACATCGCCACGCCCAGGGCTATTATGACAACCGCTATCGGCACGTCCACGAGCAGCGTGAAGACGCCGAGAGCGATCATCAGCGCGATTGCGACCTTCGTCAGCCTGCTGCTCCGGACACGGGGAGCGCTCATGTGTATACGGTGACGCGGCGTATCCGTCGGGAGCGTACGTCAGCGCTGATAGAGCCCTACTGTCCGAGCCTGCTCTAGTATGTGCGGCGTGATGGCCTCGAGGAGCTGGTCCATGTTCAACCCCGGTTTCAGATTCAGTGTGGCATCGAGCGCATACACCCAGAAGTAGTAGTGATGGATTCCGTGACCGCTCGGCGGATAGGGGCCCATGTATCCCGTCTTGCCCGTGCCGTTCACACCTCCGGTGTGAGCGTCTGGAGCTTGACCCTCGGACAGCTTCGTAGTGCTCGACGGCACGCCATAGAGTACCCAGTGCACGAAGCCCTTCGGCAGCGGAGCGTCGGGGTCGAAGCACAGGATGGCGTACTGCTTCGTTCCGCTCGGCGCGCCGGACCACTCCAGAGCAGGCGAGAGGTTGTCGCCGTCCCCGGCGTTGCGCTTGGGGATGTGTCCCTCGGCCGCGAAGGCCGCACTGGAGATCTTCAGGTTCCCTAGTTTCAACGACATGATGTCTCGAGGCGGACGCCATCGAGTCCGTAATTAAGGTTGAAGGACGTCCGCTGCGCGGCTCCGCCGGCTTGCTGCTGCGGGTGGCGGAGAACTGGTCAGCTGGACGAACCCGATGAAGGAAGCAGCTATGGTGAGGCCGCTCAGTGCGAACCATGCGTCGACCAGCAGCGGGTCGACGGATATGGACGCGAGCTCGAAGGCCACGACGATCCCCAAGATGCCGAATACCACGGCGAAGACCGCCCCCGCCCGCGAGGGTTTCCAAGTGTAAAACCCGGCTGCGATCCCCAGGCTGCCGAAGACGAGCATCACCACCCCGATGCTGAGGATCGTGCTGCTGGCGTAATGCTGTATCGCACCCAGGAAGCCCAGGTCAGGGTTGAGGAGTGAGGAGAAGAGGCTGTTTCCGCCGGTGTCTCCACTCACAATCGCGGCGAAGAGAACCGTGAAGCTCAACAGCGCGGCCGTACCGCCGAGAAGGTAAGCGAAGACAGACCCCAGCATCACGCCCAAGCCGCGCTTCGGCCCGGCCTGTGTCCCACCGCTCGCGACGACCACCCTTTTGGAGGCGAAGACTTTGTCCGCGTCCTCCTTGCAGTAGAGCTTCCCACCCAGCCTCACGGCGCAAACTCGGCAGACGCCTCGGCCACAGGACGAACAGACACCCACCGCGTCTACACTAGGGTGGACGTAGCACTTCAAGGGGGTGCCGGTCGTTTCCAGGTTTGCCTAAAAAGCGTTTGTAAGCTCAGGGCTGAGCGTCGGACTGGTCCCGCACCGGGAGGCCGAGTATGGGACCGATTGGAGGTGGCGAGTCAGGGAGGGCCTCCCAACCCTCCTCGATGCGCCTGTACCTCCTGAGGACCCTGAGGTTCCTTCCCACCAGGAGACCGAGACCGAACATGAGCAGCAGGTCCGTGGCTATCGTTGCATAGAGTGCGGTCGAGGTGAGGACCAGGTTGGGGCCGACCGAGAAGAGGTTCGGTCCGAAGACCGCCAGGTCGATCGAGAGGCGCGCTATGAGGCCGACAAAATAGACCAGGTAAAGGATCACGCCGCCCCTGAAGTAGACACCCCCGTCACCCCCCCTCCAGAAGGATATCCTTCGGTCCGAGTATCTGTAAGACCAGAAGCCCGCCGCGACGAGGAGGGCAGCATACGGTGCTGCGAAGAGCAGCGGCACTCCCTCGAAGAAAGAGAGTATCGAGAAGGTGGAGCCGAAGGCGATGTAGAACAGGGCGTAGCCTACAGTGCGCGCCGCGCTGAACCTGACACCTCTGTAGCTCCTGTAGACGCGTCGAAGGCTGAGAAGGACGAGGAGCACCAGGAAGATGACGACTGTCTCTCCCGAGCTAGAAGTGGGCGAGCCCGAAGACATTTGCTGGAGGCCGACCGAAGCGACGCTCTTTATTCTTTGTGAACGCTTGACTGGGTTGTCCCCTCTGAAAGGGGTCCGATAACGATTAATATCGCGAAAGCGTCGAACCCTTCGATTCTCAGAGATGGAACCCTACGCCACGCCCTCTCTCTGGCATGACAAGGCAGAGGCATGGCACGAGATAATGCCCGGAGTGCTCAGGCGCATCGCCACGCACGCGTCGACGGGGATGATGGTCTACTACAAAATATCGCCGGGCACAGTCTTCGCCTGGCACAATCATCCCCACTCCCAGTTCGGGGTGTTCCTGCAGGGGACGGGTGTCTTCAAGGTTGGAGACTCGGAATGGCGTGTCAAGGAGGGAGACGGATACTTCATCCCTCCGGGAGTGTCCCACGAGCTGAGGGTGGACGGAGACAAGACGTTCGTCTGCGTCGATTTCTTCACACCCGAGCGCGACGACTATGTGCCCGAGGCAGTCGAGCCAGACAGTCACTGAGCGCGCGGCTACTGGATATTAACGGCTGCCATGTCCCGCGGGGCATGGTCGTAAAGTCGAGCGACGGGATGGTCCGATTCTTCGAGAGAGCCGGACGCCTGAAGTCGGAGCCGAGGCGCGGCTGGGTCCTGAAACTGGGGATGAAGGACCCCGAGTCTGTTGCCGACCATTCCTACAGGGTCGCGCTGCTGGCCATGGTGTACGCTGACCTTCGCGGGTTCGACGCCGCGAAGGTCGTGAGGATGGCGCTGCTGCACGACCTCCCAGAGGCGCTCGTCGGCGACAGCATCCCCGGAGAGCGGACCAGGGCCGAGAAGAGGAGGGGCGAGGAAGCAGCGATGAGGCGCATGCTCAAGGACCTGCCGAAGGACATATCGAGAAGATACTCGTCCATCTGGGAGGAGTATGAGGAAGGCGTCACCGAGGAGGCGAGGCTGGTGAAGCACGTCGACAAGCTCGAGCTCGCTCTCCAGGCGCGCGAGTACCGAAGGGCCGACCGAGGGAACGACGTGTCCGA
>CAZAMW010000005.1:6790-22099 GCA_964486265.1 uncultured Nitrosopumilales archaeon
ATGGTAGAGGGGCTCGCCTAGCGCGGACGTCGGGCCTCTCCTGGGGCGCACCCAAGCGCTTTTAAGAGGTCCAGCTTCCAAAGGGACCGATTTGCAAATCAGGCAGTTGGAGCGGGTCGGCATCGGCGTCTTCCCGACCCCGTTCGAACCGATGCCGAGACTGCAGGCAGAGCTGGGAGGACCGAAGTTGTTTGTGAAGCGGGACGACATGACGGGGGTCGCGCTGGGAGGCAACAAGGTGCGACAGCTCGACTACATCCTGGTCGAGGCGAGGAAGAAGCGGGCCGACTACGTGATAACCACCTGCGGCGTCCAGTCCAACTGGTCGCGGCAGACCGTGGCGCTCGCAACCAAGATGGGGATGAAGGCCATGCTCGTGCTGCGAACGGCACAGTTCAAGAGCAAGCCGAGCGTCTACGACGGGAACATACTTCTCGACCACATCATGGGCGCGAAGGTCCGGGTGATCAAGATGAGGATAAACGAGGACCCTACGCCGATCCTCGAGGAGGAAGCCGACAAGCTGCGCAGGAAGGGGCACAGACCCCTGGTACTCGGTCCTGCGACTTCGGTGTCGCCCCTGGCGACCGCGGCCTACGCCTATGGTTTCATCGAGATGGCAGGACAGGCGAAGGCTATGGGTGTCGCGCTGGACGCAGTCTTCGTCGCTGCTGGTGCCGGGCCCACGCAGGCCGGTCTCATCCTGGGCGCGAAGGTCCTGGGCATGAAGACGAGGATATTCGGAATCAACGTGGGGGCGTATTCGGCGGAGAAGCTAAACGAGGTGATACTGCGCTCGTCGGAAGGCGCAGCGAAGATGCTAGGGACGGACGCCAGGGTGAAGAAGAGCGACATTATAGTCAACGGCGATTACGCCGGAGAGGACTACGGAATCACGACGGAGGAGTCGAACGAGGCGTTGAGGCTGGTTGCGCGAACCGAGGCGCTCATCATCGACCCCGTCTACACGTCTAAGACGATGGCGGGGATGATAGGGATGATAAGAAAGGGAGAATTCAGGAACGACCAGAACGTCTGTTTCCTGCACACAGGAGGGGTACCTGCCCTGTTCGCTTACAAGGACCAGTTCCAGCCTAAGAGAGGCTGACGCCTTCAGCTCTTTCGGAGCTTGCTGTCGAAGGCCTTCTTCCAGGGTTTAGCGAGCATTATCCGGCTCCGCCGGCCGTCGACCTCCACGAGGACTCCCATCTTCAACAGCCTGTCGGCGGTGGTCTTCTCCATCTGCGTAAGCGAGTCGTAGTCCGCCGACGAGTCGAAGACGAGAAGATAGCTGATGAACTGGATGTCCTGGGCCAGCTCGTCCTCCGGACCCATCAACTGGAAACGCTCCCTCGCTATCGCCCACTCCGGAATCGTACTCTTCTTCAACTTCTCATCCTCGTCGCGGCGCCTGTTTCAGGGCCACCCGGCGAGCATCCCTCCGTCGACAGCAATGGCCGCGCCCGTGATGAACGAAGAGTCATCCGAAGCCAGGAAGAGAGCGACCCGGGCCACCTCCTCGGGAGTACCGGCCCTACCTAGGGCGTGCTTGCGGATCAGGTCCGCCTCGGCCTCCTCCGGGTTCGGGGCCTTGTCGAGTATGTCCCGGAGCATGGGCGTCTCAATCGCTCCTGGGCAGATGCAGTTGACGCGGACCCCACCCTTGGCAAAGTCCATGGCCGTCGCCCTGGTGAGCATGAGGACACCGCCCTTCGAGGCGTCGTAGGCGGCCTCGTCCTTCATCGCCATCAACGAATTGATCGAACCCGTGTTCACAATCACTCCTCCCCCTTGCTTCAGCATGTGGGGCAGCACGTATCTGGTGCAAAGGAACGTGCCGTTGACGTTCGTATCGATGACCGCGCGCCACTCCTCTTCCGACGTGGTCAAGACGTTCCCCGCTGGTGAGAGTGCGGCGTTGTTGAACAGGATGTCGACCCGACCGTAGAGGGAGACGGTCCTTTCAACGAGCCTCTTCACGTCCTCGCTCTTGGAAACGTCCGTCTTCACGAAGACTGCCTCTCCGTTTGCACGCTTGATCTGTTGGACGACCTCCTCACCCTTCGAGGCGTTGCGGGCTGCGACCACGACCTTCGCGCCCTCCCTGGCGAAGAGAAGAGAGGTGGCTCGCCCTATGCCGGAGTTTCCTCCCGTGACTATCGCGATCCTCCCCTGGAGTTTCATGACGCCTACGCCGCCGGCCGGACTACAGAAGCCTTTGGGCGAAGGACTAGGGGACGGTGCGCCAGGCTCTGATGGCCTCGTGCCAGAAGATCGCAGACGCCACCCCGAGGAGGGCGGCAAACCAGCCCACGATGGGTTCGGAAGCGTAGGACTCGACGGTGACGAGGCAGAGGTACGCCGTGAAGACAGTGAAGAGCATGCCGTAGAAGACGAAACGAGGTACGAGGATCTTGCCCAGCCTCGTGAAGTCCTTCAGCACATCGACCTTGACCTCGCCCACGACGCGGTACTCGCCGCCCTCCTCCCTCAGGAGGCCCATCTCGGACAGCTTGTTGATGTGATACTGTGCGAGCGAAGCGTTGGAGAGGCCGAGCGAGCGCTGGACCTCCCTAACCCCCACGCTTCCCTGCTTCAGAGCGTACAGATAGACCCGGAGCGTGTTTCCGCGCAGTTCGCCGCCCGGCTTCTGATTCTCCACTGGCTCTCGAGCTAATCCAACGTACCCCCCGGTCTTGTTCAAGCTTAGACCATACTCCGACGATAAAAGAGTTGGGTAGAGGGGCCTAGCTGGCCACCACTACGTAGCTGGCCAACGCCTGCGTTCCTAGCACGGTAATGAGGTACTGCTGGTGCGGCGCGACTATGGCCTGGTCGACCTCCGGACCCAGGAACCCGAGCCGAATCGTTCCGTTGTAGGACAGACTGGCCGAGGCACCCGCCGACAGGTTCAGCCCCAGGGGCCTGAAGACGCTGGCCGAGACCGAGCTCTGCTCGTCTGCGGCCATGGGCATCGCGAACGTCAACGGCACGAGGGTACCGTTCGGAAGGATGCTGAAGACCGCCGACCCGACGAATGTCCCGGGTAGATAGCCTCTTGTGATCGGGGGTAGGACGCTCGCCAGGGGCGACACCACGACCAGAGTGAGCTGCGTCGAGTTGCTACCCGTGTTGGTGACGTCTATCTTCAGGCTGGTCGCGTTAAGGCTGGCACTGCCGATGACGAGGTTGGCCGTGTCGTTCTGCAGAGTAGCACGCCACCAGCCTAAGCCCACCAGACTCGTCTTCCCGCCCTGCTGCTGCATGCTGGCGGTCACGCTACCGGGCGGGACCGGAAAGGCCGAGGCCACGGACCGGATGATGAACTCGGGAGTGGAAGGGCTGCCTATGTTTATCACCGTGGGAGAGATGTCAATTATGGTCGCGCTGGCGACGCTCGCGTTGACCCTGATGCCGTTGTGGATTGGGACCACGAGCTCGGCGGACTGCACAAAGGCGGTGTAGTTCTGTCCCTGGAACGTGACCCGGGCGGAACTGATGTTGAACCGGAGCTGGTTGTAGTCGCCTGTCGCGACCTTGACCGAGGAGATCGTCTGGCTGACGTTGACGGTCCCGAGCAGCTCTATCTCTCCGGCTGTCTGGAGCGTGGTCCATCCGCTCTGGTTTCCGGCATCTGAGATGTGGACCTGCAGGTCCCTGTAGCTGACGTAGACATTGGTAACTCCCTGCGGCACGTTGGGCGGGTCGGTGAGCAGGACCGAGAGCGTCCCCTCTCCCGGTGAGGAAGTCGACTTGTCCGAAGATGAGGTCTGGGATGTGGTCGCTTGGGCTTGGCTTTGCGAGGTCGAACTCGCCGTACCAGTACTCCCAGCCTGGAGCGAAGTCGACGTGTTCGTCTGGTTTATCGGGATTCCCGCGTACATCCCGAAGGCTATTACGGCGACCGCCAAGGCTATCGCCAGGATTGCTGGAACGACCGTGCTTCTCTTTCCGTTCATGGCACCCCGGATGGCGCGCAGTCGATATGAACCAGCATTCTTGAACGGGTGCTCCACTCGCCCGCCAAGGGAGCTGAGTGTCCGTTCAGCAGTCTTGAACAGGCCGCTGCGCTAAGCTTCGGGTCAGAACAGCGCGACCGTGAAGTACCTTGCTTTCTCTGAGCGGCGCTGGAGCCAGTTCAGCCTTCGCAACACCGACTTCGCGAGCCTGAACATCCCGTAGATCTCGAGTATCGAGGCGAAGTAGAGCAGGGTGAGCAAGTAGAACGGGACGTGAATGAATGGGAAGGCCGACACATCGAATACGTAGACGGCCGACATCAGGGCCTCGAGAATCAGCAGCTTCATTCTCTCGCTTTGAGGCTCGAGCTCCAATATACGCGTTCTTCCAAATTCTACGGCTTCAGGTAGGTCAGCATCCACAATCGGTCAGTCTTCTTCATCCTCTTCTTCCCGCTCATGAATGCGCTTGACCGCACCAGGAGTCTGGACGTCGGGCATGGCGTCGCTGATGCTGTCCCGTCTCGTTCTCTTGGCGGTCTTCTTCTTCGAGGTAACGGGCTCTTGGTTCGTGTGCTAGGGACAGACCGTGTGGTTGATAGGGCTAGCCCAACATTCGTACGAATGTTGAGATGCTACCCTCCACAGGGAGGAACCCGCAGTCGGATTCTTCGGCATTTCGCGTGGGGCTAGGACTTTCGGAACTTGCCGAGTATGCGCCCAAGGAAACCGGACTTTTCCTTCTGCGGCGCGGCCTCAGCGGAAGGAACTTGCTCAGCGACATGGACTGGTTCCTGGACGGCCGCCGGCTCCGGAGCGGGTGCCTCGATGGGCAAGATAGGCTCGGGTGCCGAGAGATGAATTTCAGGCTGTGGTTCGGATGTTGAAGGCGTGATCGCTTCTGGGACCGCTGGCGCCGCCACGGCTGCTTCCGCCGCGGCTATCGGCGCCGTAGCCGGAGCTGGCTCGGATTCCTCCACCGCGACCTGCTCGGGAGTGCTGTTCGCTGCAGGAGAACTCTCGAACCTTCGATGGAAGAAGACGTCGTTATATGACCTCGAACTGGACGACGCGTCGGCGGCGTCATCCGGGATCGGCGCCGTCGATGCGGCCGAGACGCTTCCGGAGACGTCAGCTGCCGAAAAGGGACGCTGCTGCGATGCCGTCCGGCGGGTCTTCTTTTCCCGCTTGAGCGGGTTGTCGCCTAGTCCTCTCGGCAAGAGAGTATCTCCTGTGCTAGGGCGTCATACGCCTTGGCCCCGTTGCACCCCGAGTCATACTCGAAGATTGACTTGTGATAGCTCGGAGCCTCGGCCAGCCTCACGTTTACCGGGATGACGGTCGTGTACACCCTGCCTTCGTTGAACTCGTGCCTCACGCGGGAGGCGACCTCTCTCGAGAGGATCGTCCTGCGGTCGTACATGGTGAGCACCGCGCCCATCACAGAGAGCTCGGGATTGATGTCTTCCCTGACCTTCCTCACTGTTTCCAGGAGCTGGACGACACCGTCCATCGCAAAGTACTGGGTCTGGACGGGAATGAGGACCTCCGTGGCAGCCGTAAGGGTGTTGACCGTGAGAATCCCGAGGGACGGAGGAGTGTCTATCAGAACGTAGTCGTAGTCTCCCTCTTCCTTCATCTCCTTCAGCTTCTTCTTGAGCTTGAACTGCATGTTGATGTCGTTCGCCAACCGGATCTGGCAGGCGCTGAGGTCCCCATCGGCGGGGGCGACGTCAAGATTCTCTCTGCACTCTTTGATCAGAATGTCCTGCAGAGATACGGAATCATCTATCAGCAGGTCGGCCGTCGACCTCTCGATAGGTGTCTCGGGCGAGACGAGATAGTCAGTGGCGTTTGCCTGCGGGTCCATGTCGATAAGAAGCACCTTCTTCCCCGCTGCCGCGAACTGACAAGAAAGATTCACCGTAAGGTCCGTCTTTCCGACGCCTCCCTTCTGATTCGCTACCGCGATCACTCGCGTCTGTGCGGTCGAGTACTTTGCGGTCGACCGATGCGCCCTCTCAAGTGCGGTCATCGTCATGACTATCTGCGCGAGAGAGGATTTCCAGGTGATATTAGACGGAGGGTGATTTTCGGTTGAGCTTCGAGCCAATTCCTCTGCACACGATATCCGGTTCGGAGCATCGTGGGCACCGAAGACTCGTTGTCCCCGTAGGTCTCCATTGCCCTGTACTTGGCGTTAGCCGAGGAGACCTTTTCTGAGACGCGTGACCTGGAAGGTTGCCTCGACTCTACGCGGCCTTTTCGTAATGGGCGACGAGGTGCCTGCCCTGGGAGTAGCTGTCGAGGTACTCGAAGCGATAGCCATTCTCGAGAAGGATGTTGAACAGGGCGGCCTCGGCCTCCGCGCCAATCCAGTGATGCATCTCGACCATGATGTCCGGATGGCACCTGGCGAGGGTCTTGCGCGCCCCCCTGAAGACCTCTAGTTCGTGGCCTTCGACATCGACCTTGAGGAGGTCAGCCTGCTGTAGGTCGAGGCTGTCGAGCGTGCGGACGGGGACTGTCACCCCCTTCATGTCAGATATCCTGGAGGTCGCGCCGTTCTGGGACAGGTTCGCCGTGCCCTCCGACGAACCAAGAGCGCACTCCTGGACCTCTATGGTGAGATGGTTGATCTCGGCGTTGCGTTTCAATAGCTTCACGTTCTCCGGGTTCGGCTCGAACGGATAGACCTTAGTCCCTCTGGAGAGAGCCCTCAACGAATACGCGCCGACGTTGGCGCCTACGTCCACGAACACCTTCCCGGGTCCGAAGCGCGAACCGAGAAACTCCTTCACCTTTGGCTCGTGCTCGAGTAGCACCGTCGAGGCACCAGGGTATCCCATGGGTATCTCCCACCAAAGACCGTCGCGGTTCTGAAGGTCGACCCGTCCCGTAGCCTTCCTCTGCGTCTGGGTGACGGTGAGGCTGCTGTCCACCTTGTTTGAGTACTCGTTGCTGCCGTCACGTCGGAGGAACTTGACCGGCGAACCGATGACCACCTTCGTCTCCGCGACCGAACCGTCCACGAGAGGGACGTTGACCAGGAGGTCGATACGGTCGGAAGCACCCTCCTGGTGGACGAGCATGTTCACATATTCAAAGTCAACCTTCTCCACGCTAAGGAAGGAGGTTGGCATCGTGTTTGGATTGGGCCGGGGCTCGTCCCGATCCTTCGGTGGGTCCTCTTCTTCGGCCATTATCCCTCGTCAGGCTCGCCGGGGTATTTAGTGTTAGGAAGCCGGACCTGGCACGACGGGCTCCGTTCACAGGAGCGACTGTAACTTGGCGTAGTACGTGGCTCCGGATATCGTCGAGCTGTCCTGATAGCCGCCCGAGCAGTACAGGTTCCCTAAGCTGACCGCGCAGGCGGTCTCTATCCCTACGGGGTAGTTGCCGGCCTTGTGCCACTGACCCACTCCACCCGAAGATACTGGCGCCGAGTAGACCCCGTTGGAAGAGGAGCTCGTCCCGTTGGGCACTCCGCCCACGCATACCAGGCTCCCGGCATCGATGGTGCAGGTCTGCCCGTAGGCATCGAAGGGATAGGACGTGCTAGCCGACCACTGCCCAATCCCGGAAGACGAAATTGGTGCGTAGTACACGCTCGCGACACCGTTGTTGCTGGCGTCGACGCCTCCGACGCAGTATATGTCGGACTTGGAAGCGGCGCAGGCTTCGAATGACACCGTGCTTGGGTACGCTGTGGTGTGCTTCCACACCCCTATCCCGCCCGACGATATCGATGCGAACCAAGCGGAGTTTGTCGGGGTGACGGTGGAGTTGGTGCCACTGGTCTCGTTCTCGCCTCCGAGGCAGTAGATGTACCCGGAGGAGGTGACGCACGCCTGGCTGTCTATCGCCGCCGGATAGGCCGTGGTCGAGTTCCAGGAGCCGATCCCCGAGCTTGTAAGCGGCGCGTAGTACGAGGATGCAAGGTCGTCTCCCGCGTCATCGTACGAGCCACCGACACAGTATGCGAAACCGTCTGAGGAGACTTTCCGTCCGCCGTCCACCCGCTCATGCCTGTCGCGGACACGCTGGCCGAGTAGACGTTGTTCCTCGGGTTCCCGTTGTAGTCGATTCCTCCGACGCAGTATATCGTCGTCGTGCTGTTGAAGCAAGACTGACCGACTACGCCGGGCGTCCCGCTCACCTGGAGCGGGTAGCCAGGGCCACTCGTCCACGTACCGGAGGAACCGGAGGTGCTCAACGACGAGTAGACGAACAGCGCTATGACTCCGATTACCACGACGATGATGATGACGACCAGGACCCGCGAAATCCTCATAGAGAACTCTTGGCCGCGGCCGGCGTCGTCATCTTAAGCCTTGTGAACGCAAGGGGGCCCTCGGGCAAGACCTAAGCGATGGCCTTGAGGACGCCACCGAGATGGGGCCGATGAGACGTCCAGCTTTTGCGGTGCCACCCAGAGTGGCACTACCCATACTGCTCGTGATCGTTGGCGCGATGTTCCTCCTATTCGTCTCCCTCGACAGCAACGGCGTTTCCCTCGCGAGGATTGCCGCGACCGTGGTCGTCACAGCCGCGATTCTGGCGATCTTCGCCGTCCTCGCCCTCGTCTCGAAGGTCTCAAGGGGTGGGAGACGGGACCGCGCTGACTAGGACTCCAGCTTGACCCGGTCCTTGAGCTTGAACTCGTGGGCGGTGGGCGGACGATGCTCGCCGGTGGCGGCCTTCTTCTCCCCTTCGCCCGGCTTCAGGTAAGCCCGCTCAGGGTCTGTTATCTGGAAGTTCTCCGCCACCTTCTTTGTCTTCGTTTCGACCACCTGACCGGAGTGATGGCGTGGTATCCCTTGTCCTCGAGGGGGTACCATCCTCTCCCACATGCCCTCTACGGCCTCCACGGAGTTGCCTCGTCCATCGATGTCTGTTATCGCCACGCGCGACCGTACGAAGCCCTCGTAGAAATGCTGGCGCTGCCGGCCCAAGCTCAACATTGATAACCCCGGCCCGACTCGAGCGGCACGGCATTGGTGACGAAAGACGAGGTACTTCGCCGCATCCACCAAGCTGGCGTCATCGCGATATTTCGCGTCGACGCTCCCGACAGGTGCATCCCAGCGATGGAGGCCCTGGCAAGGGGAGGACTGGATGTCTTCGAGGTTACGATGACCACGCCGGACGCGGTGCGCGTGATCTCGGAGGCAACCAAGAAGTTTGGGGACAGCGCGCTCGTCGGCGCTGGAACGCTCATCCGCGCGCACGAGGCCCAGAAGGCCATATCCTCCGGAGCCCAGTTCATCGTGAGCCCTTCACTAAGCAGGGAGGTCATCGAAGTGTGTGGGAAGCACGGCGTCGTATCCTGCCCGGGGGCTTTCACTGCGACGGAGATAGTCCAGGCGCGCGAGTGGGGCGCTGACCTGGTCAAGGTTTTTCCCGCATCGCAGGTCGGCCCGGACTACATCAGGGCGATACGGGGACCGCTGCCCGACGTGCCTCTCGTCCCCACCGGAGGGATCGACGCTTCCAACCTGAAAGAATACCTGCGCGCAGGTGCCTTTGCCGTGGGAATAGGCGGAGGGCTCATCCAGGCAAGGTCCCTCGCCGAGGAGAGGTATGACAGGATCACGGCAGGTGCGGCCGCGGTGGTGGGAGCCATCAGGGAGGCGAGGGCGGTATGAGCGGTAGGCCGGACGTCGTGACTCTCGGCGAGGCCATGCTCCGTCTCTCTCCCCCGAACCACCGAAGGCTGGAGCAATCGACGAGCCTGGATGTAAACGTGGGCGGCGCAGAGCTCAGCGTCGCGATAGGCGTGGCGAGGCTCGGGCTCAGGTCGGCCTGGGTGACGAAGCTCCCAAAGACCCCGCTCGGAAGGATGATTGCCAATCACGCTCGTGCGATGGAGGTAGACGTCTCCAAGATAGTCTGGGCCGACGAGGGGAGGGTGGGGCTATACTTCCTCGAGTTCGGCGCCGCCCCCAGGCCCTCATCGGTAATCTACGACCGGAAGGACTCGGCAGCAAGCAAGCTCAAGCCGGGGGACGTCGACTGGAAGTTCCTCAAAGGGGTGAAGCTCTTGCACATCAGCGGTATCACGCCGGCCCTCAGCGAGACGAACAGGGAGACGACGCTCCACGTCCTGAAGCAGGCGAAGAAGTGGGGTTGCAGGGTCTCGTTCGATGTTAACTACAGGTCCAAGCTCTGGAGTCCGAGCGAGGCTGAGCTCGCCTGCACCCCGATTGCGAAGATGGCGGACATACTCATCGCGTCGGACGCGTCGTCGATCTGGAACGTCGACAAGGAGCCCGAGAGGATGGCGAAGGCTCTGAAGAAGAAGCTCGGAGTCCCACTCGTTGTCACTACCAGGCGTGCCGACGACGGGACATTCAGGAGCAGGATCAGCAGCGTTGCGGTCTCGGACAAGAAGTACGAGAGCAGCAGGCCGTATGACGTCGAGGTCGTCGACAGGCTCGGCACGGGCGACAGCTTTGCCGCCGGGTTCATCTACGGCTACCTGAGCGGAGGCGTTCAGAGGGGACTGGACTACGGCGACGCGATGGCTGCCTTCAAGGTCTCGACGCCCGGTGACTCCAACTACGCAACGAAGGACGAGATCGACAGACTGCTCGCTTCAGGTCCCAACCTCAGGATCCAGAGGTAGCGGGCGTCCGTCCCTCCCCGGGAACGCTTAACTTGGCTCGAACCGAGAAGGCGTCCATGAAGCTCGAGGGCAAGGCCGCAGTAGTGACCGGCGCGTCGCGCGGCATCGGAAGGGCCATCGCAAGGACGCTCGCCCGTGAAGGCGCCCGCACGATGGTCAACTACGTTCAGGGCGCCCAGGACGCAGAGAGGGTCGTCGGAGAGATCGAGAAGGAAGGAGGGCGGGCGCTCTCGTTCAAGGCGGACGTGTCGTCGAGGAAGGAGGCGCAGGCGCTCGTGGAGAGAACCGTGGCCGAGTTTGGGACGGTCGACATCCTGGTCAACAACGCAGGGGTGCTCCTCGGAGGGGGAGTCCTCGATACTACCGAGACGGACTGGGACAGGTGCCTTGCGGTTAACCTCAAGGGACCCTACAACACCATGCAGGCTGCCGCGAAGGTAATGGTGAAACAGAGGTCCGGCAAGATCATAAACGTCTCCTCGATATCGGGTCTCCTTGGCGCTCCCAAAGGTGAGCTCGCATACAGCGCGAGCAAGGCGGGCCTTAACGCGATGACCGCCGTGGCCGCACTCGACCTGGGCGCCTATGGCATAAACGTCAACTGCGTCGCGCCGGGATGGACGGTCACAGAGATGGTGGTGCGACGGGCGGGGGGCAAGGAGGCCTTCGAGAAGCTGACCGCGACCAAGGCAAGGCAGGCGATCATGGGGAGGGTCGGGGACCCCCAGGACATCGCCAACGCTGTCCTCTTCCTCGCCTCGCAGGACTCGAGCTTCATAGCGGGTCAGGTGATAGTGGTGGACGGCGGACGCAAGGATTTCCTTCACATGTAGCAGGGCGGCCCTAGGCGAGCCTCATCTGCTGGGCCGAAGGCGGGTTGTCGATAAGGTGGGACATCATCTTCTGCTTCTCCACCTGCTGAGGCGTCGCCCTTCCCAGCTCCTTCAGGAGCTTCAGCGCGTTCTCGGGGGCGTTGCCGCGGAAGTGGTTGTTGAAGTACGTGTAGGAGTGAGCCGTCGCCGCCTCCACCTCCTTTATCTTGGGTACCCACAGTTGTATCTCCTTGTCTGAATAGCGGTAGTTGTACCAGGGTGCGGCACCGCGTCCGTGGAACCGGACGAACGCAAAATCGGCGGTCACGATGGTGTCCGGAGGGAGGAGGGGCTCGTCCACGACCGTGTTCGCTATGTTGCACTTCTTCAGGAGGTCCCAGGTCTCCGGTCTCAGCCACGATTCGTTCCTGAACTCGATGGCGAACTTCACGTCGGTCGGGAGGACCTCGAAGAAGCGTATCAGCCTGCCCAGGCCCGTCTCGTATGCGAAGCTGGGCGGGAGCTGTATGAGCAGCGGGCCCAGCTTCCCCGCGTCCATCAGAGGTTTCATGTCGTGAAGGAACCTGTAGACATCCCTGTCCACGCCTTTCTCCACGTCGAGCTTCTTGTCGTGCGTTACCAGCTTCGGGAGTTTGGCGGTGAAGACGAAGTTATCAGGAGTGGTTCTTGCGCAACCCTGTATCATGGCCCTCTTCGGGTAGGCGTAGAAGGTCGAGTCTATCTCGACCGTGTCGAAATAGCGCGAGTAGTACGACAGCTTGTTCTTCTCCCCCTTTGGGTAGAATACCGTCTCCCATTCCTTGTAGGACCAGCCGGATGTCCCGACGCGCAGCTCGCCCAATCTGGGACCCTCGGGGTTTTGGCCGATATAAGATGCATCGGTGGCGAGGGCCGGCCGTGGTCAGGGTTGCCCGTCCCATCTCCGGTCAAGACTTCTTGGTTTCGGTTCCAGGCGCCGGTGCGAACCTCGAGACACCCGTCAATCCTGACAGCGCCATCTCCGCCCCCGCGAAGATCAGGACCACGGCGAGGACGGTCGCCAGGGTCAGGAGTGTGAGGTCGGGCAGGGCGAGGACGGCCACCGAGAGGACCACGGCAAGCAGGCCCACCCCAAGCACGGACACCCTGTGCCAGTCCGCGGTCGCCCTGTGCAGGTAGCCGTGAAGCATCCTGTTCAGTCCGTAAACGAGAAGCCCGAACGAGACGATAACGACGAGTCCTGCCGCCCCAAGGCTGGGGTACGCGACCGCCAGTATGGCGAGCACAAGGCAGATGAGCCCTGTGACCAGTCCCAGAGACTTTAGGCTGGCCGGAAGACGCCTGAGGCCGAAGATCGAGACGGTCCTGAACGACGCGAAGAGCAGACCCAGCGCCAGCAGGACGACGAGGGTGGCGATTCCGAGGGTCGGGAACACGAGGACGAGCAGCCCGAGTATAATGGCACCCAGGCCAAACGCCACTTCGAGACCTCGGAACCAATTGGGATGTCTGGAAGAGTCCAAGAAGAATCTGGTCCGCGTTCGTTCGGCCGCTCTATTTAAGCAGGGAAGCAGGAGAAGACGCTCGCCGTCAGTCACGCCACGCCCGCTCACCCTTATTAGCGGGAGGAACCGCGCGCATCAGCATGTCAGCGAATGACAGCTCGGGTCAACTCCATCAGAGACTGGTCATGGGTCTTATCGATTACATGAATGGGAACGACTGGCAGGTCGTGCATGCGGCAGGCGTCAGCGGATACCTGGAGCCCTTCGCCATCGGCGGATACACACCGGACGTTATCGCGAAGAGGTCCGACGGACTGATAGCCGTGGGGGAGGCGGAGACGTGCGAACGGCTGGGCGAGGAGAAGACGCTAAGGCACTTCACCGCATTCTCAGACCTTTCGACGACCCAGGGCAAGCTCGGGGTGCCGTTCTTCGTCGTAGTCCCCGAATCGTGCATCGACAAGCTCGACGAGATACTGAATTCCAAGTACGCTTCCAAGATGGACAGGATAATGCGCGTCAAGATGGCCGGCGTCTGACGCAGGAGCAAGCGCGCGGGGGCCGGACCTACGGAGCGGGCGTGAGTATTACCACGGGGATTTCGCGCTTCGTCTTTTTAGCGTATTCCTCGTAGGCGGAGTACGCGGCCGTCAGGCGCTGCCAGAGGCGGCTCCTCTCTTCGGGCGAAGCCATTCTGCCGCTGACCTTCCTCTTCTCTTTCCCGATCGTGACGACCGCCTCCGGATGGTGCATCAGGTTCACGAACCACTGAGGATTCTTAGGGGCGCCGCCCGCCGACGCGACGGTCACGAGGTCCTCGCCGTCCGTGACATAGAGCACCGGGTTCGTTCTTTCCTTCCCGCTCTTCGACCCGACGGTGGTGAGCAACATGATTGGCGCCTTCTGCATACGGTTAGCGACGCGTCCGCCCGATGCGCGATACAGGAACATGACCACCCCGTTCATCAGCTGGACCGCCTTGACCATCTCGAACTTCAGCGAGCCGGGCAAGCAGGGATATGATTGTGCCGGTCGGGTCGAACAACCCGTATCGCCTGAATGATTTATTAGTGGATTCAGGACGATGACCTCGTTGCCTCGAGGCAAGGTCTTATCCAACAGGGAGGCGGTTTCGAAGGTCAGGGAGCTCACGGAGGCACAGCATAGGTGGCGCACGGAGTGCCTGCCGCTGATGTGTTCAGAGAACGCAATGAGCCCTACGGCCAGAGAGTTCCTCGCATCTGATTTTCAGGGGAGGTACGTGAACTCTCACGGAGAGTTCTATTTCACCGGAGGTCAGTACATCGAAGCCGTCGACAAGATCGCAGAGGACCTGGCGAAGGAACTGTTCGAGGCAGAGTACGTCGAGCTGCACTCTCCCTCGGCGGCCATGGCCTGCCGTATCCCCATACTGGCACTGCTCAGGAGGAACGACCTTGTCCTCAGTCTTGTCCCGAAGGACGGCGGATTCCCCACGATACAGCACATGCGGTGGTTGCACCGGCTGGTCCCGCTCAGGGTTGGCGCCCTCCCATACCTGCCGGAGGACGTGAATATCGACGCCGACGCAGCCGTCAAGCAGGTGAGAAAAGAGAAGCCGAGGGTGGTGGTGCTTGGCGCCACGTTCTTCCTGTTCCCACATCCGGTGTCCGAGATCGCCGATGCCGCGCACGAGGTGGATGCCACCGTCATCTACGATGCGGCGCAGGTCTTCGGCCTGGTCGCGGGCAAGCAGTTCCAGAGACCCTTCAATGAGGGGACGGACATCATCACGGGGAGCACCCACAAGACGCTACCGGGTCCCCAGGGAGGCATAATCCTGATGAGGAAGGACGGAGAGCTCGCGCGAGAGATAACGGCAATACAGCACGGGGCGACTGGGATGGGCCATCCGAACCTGCGGCCCGTCCAGGCGGCGCTCTTCGCGGAGATGCTGGAGTTCGGGCAGGACTATGCGAAGCAGGTCATAAAGAACTCGCAGGCGCTCGCCCAGTCGCTCTCCGACAGAGGCTTCAGGGTTGTCGGCGAGAAGCACGGGTTCACAAAGTCACACATGCTGGTCATCGACGTCTCCAAGCTCGGCGGGTCGTACACCGCTGCGAAGGTCCTTGAGAGGGCCAACATCACGGGCACGCCCTCGGGGATACCCGGAAAGGACAAGGTCCTCTACGGCGGCAAGATCTCGGGAATCAGGTTCGGCCCCGAGGAGTCCGTCCGGCTGGGGATGGGCGAGTCGGAGATGGACGAGGCCGCTGAGTTCGTCGCTAGGGCGCTGGTCAAGAAGGAAGACCCGAAGAGGGTGGCGAAGGACATCGCAGAGTTCAGGCGGGGATACCAGACGATGCACTTCTCGTTCGACGACGGGGCGCCCGCCTACGCATATGCGTCGGCACGCTAAGGCCCAG
>CAZAMW010000006.1:0-20902 GCA_964486265.1 uncultured Nitrosopumilales archaeon
GACGAGAGGAAGAATCCTGCTCCGTCGAGAAGAGAGATCGAGATCTCCAAGGTCATCAGGGAAGCGCTTCAGCCGGCCCTCATCCTGGAAGACTATCCGCGTACCGCGATTCAGGTATATGTCGAGGTGCTTCAGTCCGACGGCGGTTCAAGGGTCGCAGGCATAACGGCCGCCGCTCTGGCGCTGGCCGACGCCGGCATCAACATGCGCGACCTCGTGGTGGGATGCGCGGTGGGCAAGGTGGATGGAAAGGTGGTCCTCGACCTGAACGACACTGAGGACAAGGAAGGGTCCGGAGACATGCCTTTCGCAATCATGCCCAACTTCGGGCAGGTCACACTGCTCCAGCTCGACGGGCTGTTCACGCCGGAGGAGTTCAAGCAGGCGATAGAGATGGCCACGGAAGGGGCAAAGAAGGTCTACGCGCTCCAGCGCGAGGCGCTTCTGAAGAAGTACTTCGCCGGCTCCACTGCCGAGGCCACGGCGGAAGAGGTGGGCGAGTGATATGTCGAAGAAATCATACGTTGTAGAAACGCTCAGGAAGGCTCAGCTCCTCGAGCTGCTCGCCAAGGGTACGAGACTGGACGGAAGGAAGCTCGACCAGGTCAGGAAGCTCCAGATCCAGACGGGCGTTATCGAGAAGGCTAATGGCTCCGCAATGGTGACCCTCGGGGACACCCAGGTGCTCGCGGGCGTCAAAATCGACAAGGGCGTACCGTTCCCGGACACTCCAGACAAGGGGCTGCTCATCTGTGGAGCTGAAGTACTCCCCCTGGCCGCCGCCAACCTGGAGGCTGGTCCTCCTGACGAGAGCGCAATCGAGCTCGCGAGGGTTGTCGACAGGGGTGTACGTGAGTCCGAGATGATCGACATGAGCACGATGGTCATAAAACCGGGCAAGTTCGTCTATGCGATATTTGCCGACGGTAACCTCTTCGATGCGACCAGCTACGCTGTGGTCGCCGCGCTCCTCACCGCGAAGATGCCCAGGTTCGTGATGGATGGGGATAACGTCAAGAACACGGGCGAATGGAACCCGGTGCCGGTCGAAAAGGTTCCTGTGTCGCTTACGATGGCGAGCATCGGCAACACGCTGGTCGCAGACCCGAGCGCCGAGGAGGAGGCTGTCATGGATGCGAGGATAACTCTCACTACGGACGGCGAGGGTCACATCTGCGCAGGACAGAAGGGCGAGCCGGGTTCGCTGACGCCGGAACAGATACTCACGGCGGCGGACTGGGCTGTAGCGAAGGGCGACGAGATAAGGGCGGCGATCAAGGAGGCAACAGGACGTGCCTAGGTCGAAGTCTCTCCGCGGGCTCGGAGCCCAGTATGGAGGTACGGTAAGAAAGCGCTACTCGAACGTCCATCGACTTCTCAAGGCGAAGAAGGAATGTCCCTCGTGTTCCAGCATGAAGCTGAGAAGGCTGTCTGCTGGCGTCTGGTCGTGCAAGACGTGCGGGTTCACCGTCGCGGGAGGGGCTTACGACGTCGCGCAGTCGAGAAACGCGTAAGCCCGTCGAGTGCATCGACATCTCCTTGAAGATAGACGGCCGTCCTCACGACTTGGAGGCCCTCCGGAAAGCGATGGGCGGGAGCAGGTTCGGAGCGACCCTGACTAAGAAGTTAGCGACCTCGGACCCGCACGAGGCACTCGAACAACTCAGAGCCGTGAGCGCGGTCTTGAAGGCGGCCGAGAAAAATCCGAAAGGCTTTAAGTAGTCACGAGCGAGCCGTGCGAACGGTTTGAGTCAAGAGATTCCTCCTTGGCTGCGAGAGCAGCTTACGAGGCTTGAGGGTTTGCAGCAGAACCTTCAGTCTGTGACCATGCAGAAGCAGCAGACGGAGGCGGAGCTGACCGACGCAGAGAAGACCCTCGAAGAACTCGTCAAGACTCAGGACGGCGAGCAGATCTACAAGTACGTGGGCAGCCTTTTGGTGAAGGTGTCGAAGGACGAGATCACCAAGGAGCTTGAGGAGAAGAAGGACATCTCGAACACGCGCACGCTGGTCCTCAACAAGCAGCAGGCGAGGCTGAAGGACAGCATAAAGGAGCTGCAGGTCAAGATAGACGACATGATCAAGGGAAAGACTCAGGGGCCCGCCCCAAGTTCTTCCTCCTAGGTCGACATCCCGGGTCACACTCTATAAGGCTCACGCGGCTCGGGTCCTGACAGCGGACACCAGATGGACCTCACACTTCCTAAAAGCGCGGACGTCAGGAACGTGGCCATCCTTTGTCACAGGCACGCCGACGCGGACACCTACCTCTCCGCATATTCTCTGAGGTTCGTGCTCCAGAAGCTGCTGCCCGATGCCAACGTCTCGATAATCATACCAGACGGGATGAGCACTCTGACGAAGAAGCTCGCCGAATCATTTCCCCGGGGAGCCAGCGAGGAGGCGGCAGACTACGAGCTTCTGGTCGCGGTCGACATTGGCCATCTCGAGCTGCTCGGCGACTGGAGCGAGAGGCTGAGGAACAGCGCAGGGATGAAGGTCCTCATCGACCACCATCCTCCTCAGGCCGAGTCGCCGTACGACCAGCGCCTCGTCGACACGACCTCCTCTTCGGCGGCTGAACTCGTCTACCTGCTCTCGAAGCAGCTGAAGGTGGCCCTGGAGCCGAAGGTCTGTCAGGCGCTACTGCTCGCGATACTCTTCGACTCACAGTACCTCTCCATCGCCAGCCCGAGGACGCTGCGGGTCGTGCTCGAGCTGACAGACGGGGGCGCGGACCTGGACGAGGCGCGCGCGTCGTTGAGGTCGCCGCCCGACTATGGGGAGGTCATAGCGAAGCTCAAGGCCGCGAGACGGTCCAAGATCTACAAGTGCAGGGGCTGGGTCATTGCCGTCAGCACCGTCGGTTCTTTCCAGGCAAACGTCGCGAGAAGCCTCACCCAGCTCGGTGCCGATGCGGCGCTGGTGGTCGGAGAGGTGGGTGACGAGGTCAGGGGGAGCCTGCGAGCCCATCCCCGTTTCTACGCAGAGACGAAGGTCCATCTGGGCACGGACGTGGCCGAAGCGATCTCCAGGGAAAGAGGATACGGTGGAGGACATCCGACCGCCGCCTCCTTCACCCTCACGACAGGCACGGAGGCCAAGACGATATCGGACTTTCTCGTTTTGATCGGTGGACTGCTGGAAGAGAAGCCCTCTGAGATAACCTGACTCAGCGCTTGTTCTGCAGATAGGTGACTATCCACGGACTCTTTCCGGCGATCCTGATCTTCTGAACCTGCGGCAACCTCATGACGAAGTAGGTCACGGTTGCGACGAAGGCCAGCTGGAGGGCGTTGAAGACCGCGGTCACGCTGAGTATGAACACGAGGACATTCGCCTCAGTGATCGACACGCCTATCGCCTTGAACGGGACCTCGACCGTGTAGACGGCGTTCTGGATCCCGAAGAGCGGAGAGACGATGAGGAGGTAATTGGGAAGCGTCATCGCGGCTGCCCTGAACAGCATGCCGAAGGCGCCTCCGAGCCCCGTGGCCCTCGTGACGCTCCTCTTCTGCATGTGGGAAACGATCGAGATTCCGAGCCAGATGCCCACCAAGGAAGAGAGAATCGCGATGAGCTTGAACTCCGGGCCGAAGAACGCCACGTTCTGGCCTATAGCCATCAGCGTGGCGAATTCTATGAATGATGAGACGAGCGCCGGTATCGGACCGAATATGAACAAGGCCAGCAGGATGGCTATCTCGCCCAGGTCGAACTGCAGATACGGGACGAGAGGAAAGTTCAGTCCCAGACCCTGCGAAACCGTCGTCAGCACGACCGATAGAGCGCCGAAGACGGCGATCCCCGCGATCGAGACGCTGTCGAGCCTTCCGGTTCTTCTAGGACTGGTCACGCCCGCCCGCTCGGGCGAGACTCTAATAAGAATTTGGTAGTAACCAAATATTTAGTAACCCCTGTCGGCGTGCTGGCGCGGACGGTTTTGTCTTCCCACAAACGGTTATCTCGCATCGGCGAAAGCGCCGCGTGCTTGGATAGCCGAGCGGCCGCAGAGGTGGAAGGGGCCTGAAACCCCTAGTCAGGATAGAGAACCTGTCATTCAGATACCTCGATGCCGAGAGAAGGGCGCTTGACGAGGTCAGCCTCCAGATAGAGGAGGGAGAGCTCGTGGTCCTCGCCGGACAGAGCGGCTGCGGCAAGTCCACCCTGCTCAGGTGCATCAACGGACTCATCCCGCACATGTATCCCGGGGAGTACTCCGGCTCGATAGCCGTGGACGGGGATCCGGTGGACAGTACCGCGATGAGCGTCCTCGCTCAGAAGGTCGGACTGCTCTTCCAGAATCCCGAGAACCAGATATTCATGTTCTCGGTGGAGCGGGACATAGCCTTCGGTCTCGAGAACCTCGCCATGCCTCGGGACGTGATGCGCCGCAGAGTCGATGAGGCCATGGGCCTCCTCGGTATCGCGTCGCTGGCGCTGAGGGCGCCTCACGAGCTGTCGGACGGACAGAAACAGAGGGTGGCACTTGCAGGTGTCATCGCCATGCGACCCAGGCTGATAATCCTGGACGAGCCGACATCGCTTCTCGACCCACAGACCGCGTCGGAGCTGGTCTCCCTGGTCCAGCGGCTCAACAGAGAGGCCGGTCTTACGTTCATAGTGGTGGAGCACAGGCTCGAACTCCTCGCCCCCATCGCGGACAGGATAGTGGTGATAGACCGTGGGCGGAAGGTGATGGACGGTCCTCCCTCAGAGATACTCTCGGACCAGCGCTCAGCCGGCTTCGGCATCTCGGTGCCTCCTGTCTCGAGGCTGTACTCGCGCCTGACCGAGAGCGGCATGACGTTCCCGAGATACCCCTCGACACCCGAGGAGCTGGCTGACGAGGTCAACCGAACTTGACGCTCGTGGAGTTCAGGGGCGTCTCGTTCGTCCACCAGAGCGGCGTCAGGGCGCTGGATGGCGTGACCCTCTCCATACGGGAGGGCGAGATGGTCGCAATCATCGGCGAGAACGGTGCGGGAAAGACGACGCTCGTTCGCCACGCGAACGGGCTGCTCAAGCCCTCGAGTGGTTCCGTAACCGTCGACGGCCAGGACACCCGGCACATCAGCACTGCGCAGCTCGCCAGGAAGGTCGGGGTGGCCTTCCAGAACCCCGACCACCAGATCTTCTCCGACAGCGTGGAGAAGGAGGTGAGCTTCGCGCTAAGTAATTTTGGGTTTGACCAGGCGTTGATAGACCAGAGGGTCGACTGGGCGCTGAACTCCTTCGGGCTGGATGCCTACAGGAAGTCCTCCCCACTCACCCTGAGCGGCGGAGAGAAGAAGCGTCTGACGCTGGCCTCGATTCTGGCGTGGGACCCCGGCCTCGTGATTCTGGACGAGCCAACTGTGGGCCAGGATTCCGTCCAAAAGGCGAAGCTCGCCGAGATAGCGAACGGCCTGTACTCGTCAGGAAAGACACTCGTGATTGTGTCGCACGACGTGGAGTTCCTCTGGGCACTGCAACCGAGGACGGTCGTTATGCGACAGGGCAGGGTGGTCGGCGATGGCCCGTGCCCCCGGATCATGCTCGATCGCGAGATGCTCACGGCAGCCAGGGTGACGCAGCCGCAGCTCGTCCGTCTCTACGAGCGGTTGGCCTCGAAGCCCGAGACCCCCTTCCTGGACGTTCCAGAGGCCGCCGGTTGGATCTCGAAGAGGGGCCCCTAGCATGTACTGGCTGGCTGGCGGTTTCCTCTTCAGGAGAGTCTCCTCGCCCTTCCACAAGCTCGACCCGAGGGTGAAGCTCACGATTTCGATAGAGCTCTTCGTTCTCTCACTGGTGGCCTCCTCGGTGATTTCGATAGGTCTTCTCCTGATATCGATACTGGCCATCGCGGCGTTCGCAAGGTGCCTCAAGCGCATCAGCAGGACGATGGCCTTCTCGTTGCTGTTCGCCGCGTTCATCCTTGCCATCAACCTAGCCTTCGACCTCGGGCTGCTCCGTGCCCTCGTCTACGCTCTTCGCTTTCTCGCGATAATCAGCTCCACGAGCATCTTCTTCGTCACGACCTCGCCTGACGAGCTCGAGCAGATCATGAAGTGGATGCGGGTGCCCCGGGACGTCGTCTTCGCATTCGTCACGGCGGTCAGGTTCATCCCGGTCGTCATGCTAGACGCGTTCCAGATAATGGACGCGCAAAAGTCGAGAGGCCTCGAGCTCGAGAAGGGCAACATTCTGGTCCGCGTGCGCAACATGATACCCATACTGATACCACTGGTCGTCAATTCGGTTATCCGCAGTGGAGAGCTCGCAGAGGCGATGGAATCGAGGGCCTACGGCGCAACCTCCCGGCCCACGTCGCTCTACCGGATGGGCCTCCGATGGTACGACTGGGCGGTCATCGCCCTGGGGACTGCGATTTTCGTCACAGCACTCTATATCTACCACTTCTTCCGGTTCCCGTTCTGATGATTCCTTCCCGGGTCGTTGTGGATGAGCGCGAGCGCCAGAGCGGTGTCCCCGAGGCGCTCTCGAAGCTCAACATCAGGGTCTACTACAGCAATCTCCACACAGCGGACTATGTGATAAGCCCAGAGATAGCAGTGGAAAGGAAAGCCCTGCGGGATTTCGTCTCGTCGGTTTACGACGGACGACTCTTCGTCCAGGCATCCGAGATCTCCAGTGCCTACAGGAAGCCCTACCTCGTCATCGAAGGCGACATCAAGGAGCTCGCCCAGCTGACCAGCAACCTGAACTCCTACTACGGGGCTGTGGCCTCGGTCACCCTCGCCTATGACCTCAGGGTGATGCACACCGCGGACCGGGGTCAGACGGCGGCTGCAATCGCCGCCCTGGCGCAGCAGAGCCGAGCACGCCCGCTCCCCCCGGGCTCCTTCAGCGCACCACCAAAAGCGAACGACGAGCCACAGCAGCAGCTCTACCTGGTCTCGGCGCTGCCCGGGGTGGGCACCAAGCTGGCGAGGAGGCTTCTGTCGCGCTATGGGACGCCGAGGAAGATAATGAACCTCACCGAGTCCCAGCTCGCGATGGTCCAGGGCCTGGGGCCGAAGAGGGCATCGAAGATTGCGCGCGCTCTCGACGTGGTCCACGCGACACACGGCGGCACGGGTCAGCAGCAGGAGAAGCTGCTGGAATGACCGCCACGATCGCCCTCGTGGGTGGTACGGGGGACCTAGGGCTGGGGCTGGCATGTAGGTTCGCCAAGAACTACCGCGTTGTCGTAGGGTCGAGGGACGCAACAAGGGCGGTGGAGGCGGCCAAGAAGGTCTCGGCCGTTGTCGGTGCTCCGGTGACCGGGATGACGAACTCGGAGGCGGCCAGCGTCTCAGACACTGTGGTTCTCACGATTCCCGACCTTCCCTCGGACGAGGTGCTCCTTGCGCTCAAACCCGCCGTGTCCGGGAAGCTGGTCATCTCTCCAATCGTCCCCATGGAGTTCCGAGAAGGTCTGTTTTCTCCCACGCTCGCCTCCGGTTCAGCGGCGGAGAAGGTGGCATCCGTAATCGGGACCAGGGTCGCCGCCGCCTTCCACAACGTTCCGGCGGCGCGCCTGCTTGATTCCGCCGCTCCGCTGGACTACGACGTCCTGGTGGCGGCAGAAACGAGAGATGTCTTCTCTGAAACGGCCGGGCTGGTCTCGAGCATCAAGAACCTCAGGCCGCTGTACGCTGGTCCCCTAACAGCGTCTAGGGCCATAGAGTGGCTTACGCCCACGCTGTTGAACGTGGGGAAGCTCAACAGGATCAGGACCCCTTCGGTCAGGGTCGTATGAGCTAGGAACGGCCGAGTGGTCGACGTCCGAGACCCGCGTACATTATGGGAGAGTAGTCCTTGAAGCCCCAGTATTCGTCAAAATCGTCGACGGCGTATGCTGCCCGCACCCGACCCACTACCAGCTCGTGGTCTCCGAAGGTCGCGACCTTCTCCACATCGCAGTCCAGCGAGGCAACCGCCTCTTTCACGGACGGGACCGGCGGAGCCCCTCTCGAGCGATGGTGAAGCCCGCAGGCCGACAGCTTGTCCCTGACGTCGCGTCCCGAACTCGTGCCGAGGCATTCGACGGCGGACTGGTGCCTGGAGTCGAGCCAGGAGACCGAGAAGGACCGCGACTTCAGTACCGTGCGATACGTCGCATGGGAGGACGACGAGGAGAACCCCGCTAGCGGAGGGTCGTTCGAGAGGAAGACCAACGACACGACCGGCATCGCCGAGGTGATTCCAGCGTGTACAGAGGCAACGATGGCGGGGACCGACGGATAGGACAGCCGGTACGCCTTCGAGAGGTCGACCTTTCTCACGCTGCTACGTCGCCCCTGGGGTGCTTAATTCCTTGGTGGATTGTCCCACCATCAGTATCGTCCCGGTCAGCCTCCGTCAGGCCTCCACTAGGCTGCCATCCTGGCATCAGTGACGATCAAGAAAATCAACTCCAGCAGTACGACGGGGTCGATCTTCTGCACGAAGAAGGATATCATCCCAGCCGGTAGACAGGTCGCATCGTGACCCCCAGGGACGAAAGAGTTTTCTGCAAGGTCGTAGCTTGACGACCAAACACACCATGGCAGAGGGCGTCGGCTTCCTGCTGAGCCTGGGCATCGTCTCCGCCGTCACTCTCGCCCTTGGTCTTTTCGTCTCCCGCCTGCGTCTCCCGATCGTCACGGCGGAGATCCTCGCCGGGATGCTCGTCGGACCCTACGTCCTCGGCTGGGTGAGTGACACCACCGTCATCGGCGACATCGCGAGCGTGGGTATTGTCGTCCTGCTGTTCCTGATAGGGCTCGAGCTCGACCCCGTGAAGTTCGCGAAGATGCTCGGGAAGGCGGGGTCGCTCGCGCTCTTCGAGATGGGCCTAACGTTCATGGTGGGCCTGTTCTGCGCGTACCTCCTGGGAATGGACCTGGCCGAGACGCTGATCTTCGCTCTCGCCGCCAGCGTCACGAGCACGGCCATAGTCGGGCAGTCCATCCTGACCAGGGGTGCCTCGGGTGAGACCCCCCGGCTGCTGGTCGGAATGCTCGTCGTGGAGGATATCGCGGCCGTCGCCTTCCTCGTGATAATCTCGTCCTTCCCCGCCGGGGGGTCACTGGCGTCCGCCGCCGGGACCCTGTCCGTCCTGGAGACCGCGGTGGGGGGTTTCGCGCTGCTCGGTCTCGGCTTCATCGTGGCCAGGTATCTCGCTCCTCCCGCCATCAACTATCTGAGCAGCTATGAGGGAGAGTTCGAGGAGCTTCCTTTCCTCTTTGCGCTCGGTCTCGGTTTCGGTTTTGGCGTCCTCGGATCGTACCTCGGCTACTCTGCAGGCGTCGGCGCCTTCATGATCGGCCTGGCCATACGCGGCAAGCATTCCAGATTCCTCACAGGAAAGGTTGCTCCCGTGAAGGGCTTGCTTGTCTTCATCTTCTTCGTGTACATGGGGACACAGATAGACCCGTTCCCCGCGCTGGCCGTCTGGGAGGTTCTGATCCTCGTGCTGACGCTGCTGGTGGCGGCGAAGTTTGCCGGTGGCGTCGTCATCGGCCGTGTCACGCGTACCGGTGATGCCCTGACGGAGACCGACCCCCGTATGATGGGCGCGTGGCTAGTACCCCGGGGCGAATTCACATTCATAATCGGGCAGGCAGCGCTCGCTGCGGGCCTGATCACCAACTCGATATTCTCAGTCCTCGGGATAATGGTATTGGTGACGGTGATCGTCGGGCCTCTCCTGCAGAGGCTTAGCGAAAGGAGACTCGCGCCGATGGAGCATCCGCTGAAGGCCGGGAAACTCGACTGATAGCACATGCAAGCAGGAATATTTCCATCGGAGAGTTATACATATTTTAAGAATATCTCGTCGGTAAGCATGAACCCGCTGACGCTGGTCGTCGCGAGGAGCAGGTCTGCGCTGGACAAGTTCGAGCAGAGTTCGCTCCAGTCTGCCTTCAACACAAAGGGCTTCCTGGGGGGGACGGAGGATTACGACGAGGTGCCGGTATTCCAGCTCCGCTCTTCTCAGGGACCGATGCGAGAATGGGTCAAGCTCAACGAGCCCTAACGTTGAGGTACGCAGTCAGCAGGCGGTTGAACTCTTCAGGCCGTTCCCAGTGCGGTACGTGTCCGGCTCCTTTGACCAGTTCGAGCGAGCTGCCCGAGAGCCTTGAGTGCAACTGCCTTCCCACGCCAGCTCCGAGGATGGAGTCGTGCTCTCCCCAGACAATCATGGTTGGGACGAATGCGCGCTCGAGGGACCCTGCCTCTTCAGACTCTGCCCCCGCGGTGTCCTCGAGGACGAGACGGGAGAACGTTCGCGGGTAGAGGAGCGCAAGTCGCATCGCGACCCAGCCTCCCATAGAGTTACCGACCACGGCGGCATCGGAGATTCCAAGCTCGCCCGCCGCCTCCGCGACACACGCTGCGTAATCAGCTATCGTGCCCGGGGAGAGCATGCCCCGACGCGTCGGTAGGCTGGGCGCGAAGACCAGGTTCCTCTCGACCAGCGCCGGGAAATTCTTCCGCCAGGTGCCGGAGTGAGAGTTCCTCCCGTGGAGGAGGACGACGTTACCCCCGCTTCGACCTTCGAGCCGGTAGCCGACATTGCCGGAGCCCAGCCGGAGGCTCCCGTTGTCATAGTTCAATTTCGCTCGGTCATCTCATAGCAGCAACTGGAGGCCACGCCTTCGCTATCAGGCTAGGGTCCACCGTCAGGGGCGGGTACTTCATCTTCAGGGACTTCAGACTACCGACGACAACGCTGGCGATCACCACGTCCCTGAACCATTTGTGGTTGGCCGGCACGATGTACCAAGGCGCCCTACGCGTGCTCGTCCCCTCGATGGCCTGCTCGTACGCTTTCATGTACTCTCCCCACAACTTCCTTTCGGCAATGTCGTCCTCGCTGAGCTTCCAGTGCTTCTTCGGGTCGTCGAGCCGCTCCTGGATGCGTCTCTTCTGCTCCTCGGCGTCTATATGGAGATAGAACTTCACTATCGTCGTGTCCTGTTCCGAGAGCATCCGCTCGAACTCGTTGATCTGCCTGTAGCGAGCGCGCCATGTGCATTCCGGGACGAGCTTGTGGACCCTCTCGACCAGGACGCCTTCATAGTGGGAGCGGTTGAAGATGGTGAGCTCTCCGCTCCCGGGCACCTGCTTGTGGACTCTCCAGAGAAAGTCGTGGTCCAGCTCGTCCTGGCTCGGCTCGCGGAAATGGGCTACACGGATTCCCGACGGGTTTGCGCCCTGGAAGATGCGCCTGATCGTGCCGTCCTTCCCACCCGTGTCCATCGCCTGCAGCACGACGAGCACCTTGTGCTTGTGCTCGGCGAACAACAGCTCTTGCAGCTCATCGAGGGTCTTGTCGAGCGAGACCGCGTCCTTGCGCGCGTCCTCCTCGGTGCCTTCGAACCCGGAGGTGTCGTTGGGGTCCCACTCTTCGAGCCTCACCTTCTTCCCAGGTTCGGCGACGTACCTCTTTGTGTGGACCGTGTGGGGCAATGACACGGCAGAGGCCGACGGCCTTCTTTAGACGTTGCGCCGCCGATGCGGACTGCGCTCGCCGCTAGTGCCAGCCGCTCAGCCTCATGGCAGCGGTGACCTTCTCGACCGCAATGGCGAGGGCCCCCATCCTGAGGTCGACGTTCCGCTCCCGCGAGAGCGCGAGGACCTGCCCGAAGGCAGCCTTCATCTTGAGGTCGAGCCGTTCGTTCACCACGCCCACCGACCAGTGGTCCCTGTTCAGGTTCTGCACCCATTCGAAGTATGACACCAGCACCCCTCCCGAATTGGCCAGGATGTCCGGCACCACAGTCACTCCGTTCCTGTTAAGGATCTTGTCGCCGTGAGTGGTGGTGGGACCGTTGGCCGCCTCGATGATGAGCTTGGCCCTGACCGAGCCTGCGTTCTTCTCCGTGATCTGGTTCTCCATCGCCGCCGGTATCAACACGTCCACATCCATCTCCAGGAGCTCCTCGTTCGAGATCTCTTCCGCGCCGGGGACCTTCGCGACCGTGCCCTGGTCGGCTGAGACCTGGAGCATCTTCTCGAAACTTATTCCGAAGCCCTCGGCGCTGCGCGCCCTGGCGCCGCCTCTTACGTCGCTGACCGCGACCACCTTGGCTCCCATCTCCAGTAGGCTCGCGACGGTGTTGCTACCCACGTTTCCGAAGCCCTGGACGGCGACGGTGGTGTGTTTGATGCCCTTGTGGAGGAACGTCTCGACCGCCTCTCGTGCGCAGATAGACACTCCTCTTCCGGTCGCGGCGACCCTGCCCTCCGAGCCTCCCAGCTCGATCGGTTTCCCGGTAACCACCGCCGGAACGTTCTGAGACTTGAGCTTGGAGTATTCGTTCATCACCCACGCCATGGTCTGGGGGTTGGTGTTCACGTCAGGTGCCATTATGTCGACCTCAGGCCCTATGTCCCGCTCTATGGCATCGACGTACTTCCTGGTCAGACGCTCGAGGTCGTCGCTAGTCAGCTTGGACGGGTCGACAGTAATGCCGCCCTTGGCTCCCCCGTAGGGGACATCGATCACGGCGGTCTTCCATGTCATCCACATAGAGAGAGCCCGTACGTCGTTGAGGCTCGCGCTCGGATGGTACCGCAGCCCACCTTTGTATGGACCTCTGGCGTTGTTGTGCTGGACGCGGTATCCCATGCAGGTGATCTGGTCCTGGTCGGCCCGCTTTAGCGGAAGGTACACCACGACCTCGCGTCGAGGGTGCTTGAGCATCTCGAAGTATTCCTGTTCGATCGATACGATCTCCGTAACTGACGCGAGCTGTGCCAGGGCGTTGTCATAGGGGTCTTCGTCGCTCAATTCGTCTACCTTCGATGGGGGGCGAGATACGGCTCTGTAAGAATCTTGCCTTCGCAAAGGCGCTCGCCGCCTCGCTCGACTGCTGCCGGACTAGGAACTGAATATATCCAGGCGCCGAAGCGCGACGGGACGAGCGAGAGATGCCCAAAGCCTTTGTCATGATAAACGTCAAGGTGGGGACGGACAGAGACGTCGTCAGCGAGCTCAAGTCCTTCAATCATGTGGACAGGGTGTACGAAGTGTACGGGGTCTACGACATCATCGCCGAGGTGAGCGCCGACACCATGGAGGCGCTCAAGGAGACGGTGAACGCCGAGATGCGCAAGCTCAACAGCGTGCTGGCGACAAACACAATAATCGTGGCTGACTCTTAGTACGGCCTCAGTATGGCCCGCCCGGAGACCTCTCCGCGCGCCAGCTTCTGCAGCACGTCGTTCGCCTCCTCGAGTCTGTACTTCCCAGAGACCACGGGCGTGACGACGCCGTTCGCGGCGAGCTGGACAAGCTCGCTGAGTTCCGTGAGCGTCCCCGTGAAGCTCCCGATCACCTGCGCACCTCTCAGGGGGAACAAGGGAAGCGGAAAAGACCCTGCACCACCGAACAGGCCCACGAGTACAAGCCGCCCCTGCTTGGTCAGCAGGTCGAACCCTATCCCGCTCGACGTCGGATTCCCGACGAAGTCTATTACGGCGTCAGCCCCCCTGCCCTGGTTCTCCTTCCTGACGGCCTCCACCACCGCCTTCTTCTCCATCCCGGAGATGTCCATGGTGCGCTCAGCCCCGAGCCCCGATGCGAGCGAAAGCTTGGTCTCGTCGATGTCGAGAACGACGACCTTCGCCCCGGTCGTGCGCGCGGCCAGCTGTATCGCCGTCGTGCCCAGGCCCCCGGCGCCAATGATGACCAGCAGCTCGTCCGAGTCCAGCCTGCACTTGTTCAGGGCGCTGTACGCGGTCAATCCTGAACAGCCCAGCGGGGCCGCCTCCTCTGCTCTGAGTCCGGCGGCCGGGACCAGATACCTTGGGTTCGGGACGATCACGTACTCTGCATAGCCTCCGTCGCGGAAGATGCCCAGGCTCGCAGGCTTGACCTCGCACATGTTCTCGAACCCGGCGACGCACTTCCTGCAGGTGCCGCAACCGAGCCAGGGGTAGACGACTACGCGTTCGCCTTCTCTGACCGCCGTCTTTCCTTCATAGGTGCCAAGGTCCACGACCTCCCCAGCTATCTCGTGCCCGGGCGTCATCGGGAGCCGCACGCCCCTGTCCGACATCCTCAGCAGGTTGTTCTCTCCGAGGTCGTACGACCCGGAGATGACGTGGATGTCTGTGTGGCAGACGCCCGCCGCCACGACCTTGACGAGGACCCCGTCGGTCGTCCTGGGTGCCTCGACTTCCTTGAGGGTCAGGGGCGCTCCATAATCCACCAGCCGCATGGCCTTCAACGTCGGCCCCCTCCTCCGGTCTCGACGGAGGGACTACGACACGTCCTTTTCACGTTTAACATCCTTTACCGCTGATTCAAAGTCCTTCATGTTGATCGAGAGCGAATCGGGTTCCTCTTCGGCTGCTTTCGCGTGCGTCTTGACATACTCTTTGATCGCGGCGACCGCTGCCCCGTTGGCCACAGCTGCCAGCTGCGCGCCAGTGAACCCCTCTGTGGCGTCGGCCAGCTTCTCGAGGTCCACGTCCTTCGCCAGAGGCTTCTTCTTCGTGTGGATCTTGAGGATCTCGATCCTGCCCGCCTTGTCCGGAGGAGGTACCTCCAGAATCCTGTCGAACCTTCCGGGTCTCAGCAGTGCCTCGTCGATTATGTCGACCCGATTCGTGGCGCCTAGGACGACCACTCCCTTGAGCTCCTCGAGACCATCCATCTCGGTCAGCAACTGGCTGACGACCCGCTCGGTCACCTGGTTGTCCCCTTCCCCAGAGCTCCTTCTCGGAGCGATGGCGTCGACCTCGTCGAAGAATATGACGCAGGGTGCGGCTGAGCGCGCCTTCCTGAACACCTCGCGGACTCCCTTCTCAGACTCCCCGACCCACTTCGAGACGAGCTCAGGACCCTTGATGCTGATGAAGTTGGCCTCGCTCTCGTTGGCCACGGCCTTAGCGATCAGGGTCTTCCCGGTCCCCGGAGGCCCGTACAGTAGTATGCCCTTCGGAGGCTTGACGTCGCCCTTGGCGAACAGCTTCCCATACTTCAGGGGCCACTCGACCGCCTCGGTCAGCTCGTCTTTGATGCCGGTCAGCCCTCCGATGTCCTCCCACTTCACATTGGGCACCTGGACCAGGACCTCCCTCATCGCAGACGGCTGGACGTCCCTAAGGGCGTCCTCGAAGTCTTGCATCCTGACCTTGATCTTGTTCAGAATCTTGGCGGGAATCGTCGCCTCCTCCATGTTTATCTTGGGGAGCACCCTCCGCACGGCTAGCAGGGCCGCTTCCTTCACGAGCGCCTGGAGGTCCGCTCCCACGAACCCGTGGGTCACCTTCGCCATCTGGGCGAGCTTGACATCGTCTTCCATAGGCATCCCCCTAGTATGGATCTGCAGAATCTCCATGCGGCTGGTCTCGTCCGGAATCCCGATCTCAATCTCCCTATCGAACCTTCCTGGACGGCGAAGGGCAGGGTCCAGTGCGTCGGGCCTGTTGGTCGCGCCGATCACCACCACCTTGCCCCTGGACTGCAGACCGTCCATGAGAGAGAGCAGCTGGGAGACAATCCGCTTCTCCAGTTCCCCCGAAACCTCCTCCCGCTTGGGCGCGATGGAGTCGATCTCATCGATGAATATTATGCTCGGCGAGTTCTCCTGCGCTTCCTTGAAGATCTGCCTGAGCTTCTCCTCGCTCTCCCCATAATACTTGCTCATGATCTCCGGCCCCCCTATGGAGTAGAAGTTCGCGTTCGTCTCGTTAGCGACTGCCTTTGCCAGGAGGGTCTTCCCGGTCCCCGGAGGCCCGTACAGAAGGACGCCCTTCGGCGCTTCGACGCCGACCCGTTCGAAGATCTCAGGGTGTCTGAGCGGGAGCTCGATCATCTCCCTGATCTTCTGGACCTCGTTCCTCAGCCCTCCGATGTCCTCGTAGGTGATTCTCGGCACTCCGGTGTTGAGGGGCTTCTTTGCCGCGGCGATGCGGAAGCGCGTATCCGTGCCGACGATGGCTGCCCCCTTCGGTGTCGTCGACTCTACGAGGAAGTCAATCTTCTGTCCGATGATTATCAGCGGGAGCGTGTCTCCCTTGGTCAGGACCATGCCCTCGAGGGCCTCCGGGAACGACTGCTCGAGTCCGGGGATGTTGATCTCCTCCGTCGGCGCGAGGACCATCTCGTCCGCCTTGCGCGCCTGGACAGGAGCGACCGCGACCATGTCGTCTATCCCGACGCCTATGTTGTTCCTGGTGTAGCCGTCGACTCTGATGAGTCCTAGCCCATAGTCGTCGGGGTCTCCCGACCACAGTCTGGCATGGCTCTTCTTGTTCTTGCCCGCAATTTCGATGACGTCTCCACTGGTGAGTTCCAGCCTCTCCATGACCTTGGGGTCGATAACGGCCAGCCCCCGTCCCACTAGCATCGAGTCGGTCTCGGCCACGCGCAGAGAAACTCCTCTTGGCATCAGGGCGATTTCGGGAATCCGAGTTAAAAGTTCTTCCGGAGTCCCCGCCCTTGAGCCCGGCGCGCATAAATCCTAATCCTTCCAACTCTGCAGGCGTGCCCGCGTGCCCGAACTGCAAGGCATCGGTGGATTCGCCCGACCGAGTCTACAAGGTCACCGTCGAACCGGAACAGGGAGAGCGAGGGATAGTGAAACGCGATGTCGGAATGTTCAGATGCCCCCGCTGCGACACGACCTTTCCGCGCGTGCTGGGCCGGGTCCACTATCTCCTGGTGCCCGAGACCGAGCACAACCGTCTGAAGAAGGAGCTGGAGGAGAGTCAGACGGACGCGAAGAGCTCACACGAGCAGATAGAGGCGCTGAAGAAGGAGAAGACGGCCAGAGAGGAGGTTCTGAGCAAGCAGCTCAGAGAGAGCATGATAGCGAGCCTCGAAGCCGAGATACGACAACTGGAGAAGAGCGTGAAACAGCTCAAGGCCGACAGGGAAACCCTGAAGTCCGAACTGAACTGAGCGGCCCGCCTGCTCAAGGGGCATTCTCGATGGACGATATCTGTCCTTCGAGGTCCTCCTTCTCCTTCTTGAGGAGGTCGACGGTCTCCTGCAGAGCGTGGGCCTTCTTACCCAGGTCCAGAAGCGTGCGTCTCTGACGCAGCGATTCGACTTCGGCTATCAAACTTACCCTTTCCTCCTCGAGCCTCGAGAGTCTCTCTTCGAGCTCGTCCTTCTTTTTCTGAAACTCACGGTCTTCTGATACCATTCTCAGCGCCGCATTGCGTATGTCTAGCCAACTTATTCAACATTTGGCGAGCGGACGGCTGCCGACCTCCGAAGCTGCGCGTTGACGACCATCATGTGTCCATCACCCACGTTCATCAACGAGCTCCTGAAGGGAGCACCGTTCGCCGTGCCCCTTACGGGAACCCTACCTCTAGTCCCGAAGACCCTTGGCACGTCGAATGGCGGGACTATGGCAGCCGCGTCGATGCCTTGAGAGCCTGCCAGTCTTACACTGAATCTCTGCTGGTTTGCCTTCGTGGTGGACCTGGGTGACAAGACGGAATCGCGAAGCGGGCTCTTCACCGATTGAACTCGAATTTTAAGCTCGCGCTGCCGCTTCATCCCGGCGGTAGGCTGTTACCTCGTGAGGCGAGTCGCTTCCTGGCGACCCATCCGCTCACCACCGCTATCAGGGCCACGATTAGCGCGAAGGCCCCGATCCCAGGATAATCGTAGCCGGACACTGCGGAGATGTCGGTCGGACCCTCGACGACGAGCGACGTGGACGCGCCGCTGCCAGAGCCGCTCCATCCGCCGAACTGTGTAAGCAGGGGGATGCTCGAGCCAGTGAGCTTCAGGGTGGAGGAAGGTGGCGCGTACACGACAACGTTCGTACCGGCAGCCACCGTACCTGACAGAGGCCCGTCGCTGTAGGAGACGGACGAGGGTCCTTCGGCTCGAATGGAGATTCCGGGATAGAATATCGCAGTTTCGTTGGCGGGAGAACCGGGCCCGACAGTCAGGCTTACTGAAGCCGCGGAAGCAGAGACCGAGTCGGAGCCGGTGCCCTTCCAGCCCTCGAACATCCAACCCTGAGATGGGGTTGCGACGAGGTTCAGGGTCGAGCCCGAGTCGTACCAGCCGGAGGATGGTGAGGTCGTTCCTCCGTCAGTGGCGTTCGAGGCGACCCCGACGTAGAACTGGTGTTCATAGATGAGCGTAACCGTCGCATTCGTGGAGACCTGGCCGTCGCTCACTCCATCCGTCAGCAGGCGCTGACCGCTCTCCAGCGAGAACGAGCGGGTCACGCTGTAGGTAGCTCCGTAGTCGAGCCATTCCGAGTTGGTTCCCTCGGTGATTGTAGCGGAGTAGCTCTGTCCGACGGAAGTAGAGCTGAGCGAGAGCGCCGGGAGGACCTCCGTGTCCTTGAAGGTCACCTCGAACGTGACGAGATACTGATGGTAGAAGACCGCCGAGACTTGGCCAGACTGGTCGACGTAGCCCGTCGACAGTGTGGACCATCTCTCTGCGCCGCTGGACCCAGGGAGGGGACTAGAGTACTGATACTTCGACCCCGCGTCGGCCCAGACTTCGGTCCCGACTGGCGTCTTCATCGTCACGCCAAAGGCTACGTAGGAGACGCTAGGAGCGGAGTAGCCCGACCCTCCTCCTTCCACGGAGAATCCGAAGGTGACCTGATACTGGCTGTAGTAGGTGAACTGGTCTAACAGCGAAGAGTTGGCCACGCCGAAGGTCGGCTGGCGTGTCTGCCATCTATGCTTTGCCGTGGAGCCCGCGAGGGTCGATGAGACGGACCAGTGGGTCCCCGGGTCGGCGTAGTAGATGGTCGGCGACCGGGTGAGCGGAACCGTGTACGCCGTCTTGTTCGAGACATACGTTAGGGTGGGAGGCGAGTAACCCGCGCCGCCCCCCGACAGGGAGTAGGAGAGTACCAAGGGAGTACCGGTCGATATTGTCCCGTTAGCCAGCGAGCCCGTAACGAAATGGAACGCGTCGCTGTACTCGGTCGTCCCGTTGAACGAGAACTCCTGAAGCTGAGCCGGGTTGACGTAGGAGACCGGAGCGGACGTATCGGCAGAGAAGACGGGCGTGAGCGTGTTCGCGTCGAACTCGTCCACCCACATCCAAGCCGAGGTGAGCGCTGAGCCTGGGTTAGAGTAAACGACCTCTGCCTCGTTGGTGTAGTAGGGCGCTCCGTGATACCATTCTGTCATCAGACCTGTGAAGTAGCCGTTGGAGTCCGCCACGGAGCCGGGCAGCCCTACGAAGTAGGTGGAGGCCATGCTGGAGTAGCTCTGCGACGCGACGCCTCCCGTGTTGGTATCCTCGGCCAGCATGGTCACGCTCTGAGTGCCGCTCGAGAAGTACAGGTCCAGAAGGATGTTGTCCCCTTCGTTGACCGGGCCGGAGAAGGCCGAGACGCCTCCCTGACCGTCCGCCGGGAAGACCGAATTGCCCGACGAGCCGAAGACCTCGTAGTTCATGTCGAACCCGGTCCCGGGTGTGCTCCCCGGTGCCCAGTTCCAGGAGAACCCGACCTGATACCAGTAACCAGAATTCGAAAGGCCGTTCACCAGGTAGGCGGGCCCATCCCCGAGGGTCGGGTCGGTCTGCTCTACCGCAGTAACGTTGTACTCTATTGACGTGAAGCTCTGCGTGAACGTCATGCCGAGCTGTTCGTCATAGTTCGCAGAGGAAGGGCCCCGTCCTGCGATGTGGGGGTTCCCCTCCGCCAGCGCCGCCACTGACGGACAGGCGCAGACCTCCGTGGGGACGACCCTTATCGGCGGCTGGCGAGCCGCCGCATGAGCTGCCAGAGGCGCGAGGACGAAGACGAGACACACGACCATCGGGACTGCAGCGCGGGTCAATCTCCCGGGGGGTCTCATGTGGTGATGGAGCGAGCTTCACTATTAACGAGTTTTGAACGTCGGGTCGGGCGAGGTCTTTCGGCCAACCATTATAATCGAAAAAATTCGAGGTCGTAACGGGAGCGGGCTTGTTCAAGAACATGGAGAACCGAGGGGCGGTCGCGACCCTCATAGCGGTACAGTTCGTCTGCGCGTTGAACTGGTACAGCGTCTCCTCGGTCTTCTCGCTCATCGCCTCCGATTTCCATCAGAACGTCGCTGGACTCGGGCTGATCACCTCGACCTTCGTCCTGGGCGTAGCGCTCTTCCAGCTCCCCGCAGGGCTCATAGCGGCGAGATACGGCCCGAAGAGGGCCCTTACGATAGGGATGCTGCTCATCTCCGTCTCTTCCATCCTGATTGGTTTCGTCGATGAGGTGGTTTCACTTACCGCGCTGAGGTTCGTGATGGGCGTCGGGGAGGCTTTCATCTTCGGGCCGGGCGTGATACTCATAACGCGCTACTTCAGGAAGGGCGCGGAAGGCGTGGGGATAGGCCTCTTCGGCGCGGCCTTCGACCTCGGGGGCATTGTAGGGATCTCTGGGTGGGCGGTCTTGGGAAGCATCGTGGGTTGGAGGCTCAGCGTGATCATAGGAGGAGCCGTAGGAGTTGTGAGCTTCGTCCTCCTTGTTGCGTTCATCCCCAACGACCCGGCAATCGGCTCGCTGTCGATACGCATGTCTGAGCTGAAGGGGATCGTCCTTAACAAGTGGCTGCTGGTCGTGAGCGCGGGTCTCGTCGTCTCCCAAGTCGCATTCGGACTGAACAGCTACTTCATGGTCTACTACCTTGAGGAGAGCCTGAAGACCGGTGTGATAGTCGCGGGGGCCATATCGGGGTTCACGCTCGTCGTCTCGATAGCCATGTCGCCCTTCCTTGGTAATTCTTTCGACAGGAGCCCCAGCCCTAAGAGGATATTCATCGTGCTCTGCCTGGCCGCATCCGCCGGCGTCGCCATTGCCGCCGTGAACTCGGTCTACGCGGCCCTGGTCTCCGGCCTGGTGATAGGAATAGCGACGAGCGGGGCGTACGTCTTCGGGGTCGGCATCGGCAGGGCCATCGGTGGAGCTCGCCCTGAGTATGGAGCCCTCGGGGT